>CALVSZ010000001.1 GCA_944359705.1 uncultured Bacilli bacterium
ATGTTAATGCAGCAATAAATATTATGTTAGAAGGATTAAAGATATATATTAAAACTTATGAAAGAGAACTAATGACGTCATAAATTTTGACAATTTAATATAAGTAGGGTAGTGACTATCCGATTCTGGTCTATGGAGGAATAGGAATTCCTGTGAAGTAGAAAAAACTTACCGTGAGGTAAGTTAGTCAAAATTTATTTTGACTTTTGTTCTTAATCAAATTGATATATGTAGTGCAAAATTAATTGATACAACAGATCTTACTTTAGAAGAAGTATTAAATAAATTATTAGAAGTAACTAAGAAAAGGAGTAGATAAGATGATAGATTTACATTGTCATACAACATATTCTGATGGAACATGGAGTGTAACAGAATTATTAAAAAAAGCCGAAGAAAAAGGAATAGAAGTGTTATCTATAACAGATCATGATAGTGCTAAAGCTTATTTTGAGTTAGAAAAAGTAGATAGAAGTAAATATTATAAAGGGAAGTTATTAGTGGGTGCCGAAATAAATTGTGTATTTGATGATACTAAAATTGAGTTACTTGCTTATGATTTTAATAAAGAAAAAGTACAAGAATGGTTAGATTCTATGTATGGAGAAGAGAATGTAAAAAATAGTTTTATTAAAGAATTTAATGATATGGTAGATATTTGTAAAAATAATAATATAAAATTATCAAATAATTTATTATATAATCCAGATAAAGAGTATCCTATTGATGTTATATATTATGATGTTATAAAATATGATGAAAATAAAAAATACATTGAAGAAGAAGTATGGAATAGTAAATCACTATTCTTTAGAAAATGTACAACTGATAAGGATTTTATATTATATAGAGATTTTACAAAGGATTATCCGAAAGCAGAAGATGTAGCTAATATTATTCATAAAAATGGTGGTAAAGTATTTTTAGCTCATTTATTTGTGTATAAAATGAATGATCATAAGAATTTCTTAAACAATATAGTAGATGCAAATATTTTAGATGGAATAGAGTGTTACCATAGTAATTTCACTAAAGAACAAACAGAATTTTTATTAGATTATTGTAATAATAATAATTTATATGTTTCTGGTGGATCTGACTGTCATGGTGATAAACATCAAGATAGAGTATTAGGATCCTTAAATATAAATTTAGATATAATAAAAGATTGGTATAAAAAAGCATAAAACTTATCTTGTAGTTTTATGCTTTTCTTTGGGCGATACAATTATTGCTCTTTTAAATTTACTTAAAATATAAATAAGGTAAACCTAGTTTTTGATAAATAGAAGATGCTCTAGGTAAGGAAAATAATCTAGCAAATACTAAGTTATATATTTCATCAATTAAAAAGATTGCACAAATGGTATAACTAAGTATTAAGAAATGTTTTTTCTTCATCTTTTTTGCTATATAGAAGCAAAGAGGTAAAAGAATATACATAAGAACTAAACTAAATATTCCAAAAATTAATACGCTTCTTATACATACATAACCATTAATATTACCAAAACTAAGTATTTCTTTAGTATAATCCCAACATTTTACATTCATTAAATTTTCGAGTATCCATCCTCCGATATATTCAAGGATTCCTGTAGCAATCACACTAACTGTAAATACATATAAAGGATTTCTTCTTTTCTTAAAAGTTAGTAAGATTATTAAAATAGCACCAATGGCGTAAATATTTATCCAAGGCAAAAAATTACTTCCACGCCAATAAAAACTCTTCATACCACTATTGAAATAGTAAAAAATAAATTCATATATCCATCCAAATACTCCGGAAATTACAATTACTAAACAATAAATTCCTAACATTGTACTATTATCAACCTTAGGATTACGTTTTAAATAATTTTTAAAAAACTTCTTCATACTGCCAACACCTTTACTACTATTAAAAATATTATACAATAAAATAAATACGAATTCTATCTTTTGTAATAAAAATATGTTAAAATATATTTAACAATATAATAAAATAATATAAGACTATATAAATAAAAGGAGGGTAGTTATTGTTTATAGTCATTGATATTAATTAATGAAAGGATTTGTTATGAAAAAAGTAAAAAATGACACAATTATTAAAACTTTACTACTTGCAATTATTGCTGTTTGTGTAATCTTTCTTGTAATGCAACGTTTTGAAATCACATCTTATAAAGAAGATATTAATTCATATAAAGAAAAAATTAATAAATTAGAAAATAAAGACGATGACAAAACAGAAGAAGAGTCTAAATACTATGATTGTACATTTACGCAAACATATCGTATAGTAGATAAATTAGATGGTTATATAGCAGAAGTTCCGGAAAAATCATATGTTATTGTTGATAAGTTCCAATCACATAGTGCCTTTGCTCATCCAATTATTACTAATTTAAAAGATAATTTAGAAGTTAATAAGTATTATGAATTTACTTATCATATTAAAGGTAGTGGAGTTATAAATGATATTTCTGATGTAGTTAGTCATATAACCGATAAATCATTAGATGATGTTTCTGAAGATATTTATATGGTAAATCTTAGTGTTAAAGAAACTGATAAAACAGGGTTAGAACAACTACAAGAAAATATTTGTAATGGTAATTAACATTAAATGTGTAAAGTAATAATTTTACTGTTCCCAAAAAGAAGATATTTTGATATAATGAATATCGCTGGCTAAAATTAAAAGGAGGTATATTATGTTAAAAAAATTAATTTTAGGATGCCTAGTATGTGCAATGATGTTTAATTTAACAGGATGCGGTGAAAAACAGGTAGAAGGTACATTAGAAGAAATAATGACAAAAGTATATGCTGATATTCCAGAAGATGAAAGACCAATGTTGCTTACTAATATAAAAATTAGCGATGAAAATATTGAAAATTATCTTGGGACAAAAGATATTGATTATAAGGAAGCGATGGCTTCTGAATCTGCAGCTGGTTCCATTCCTCATTCTGTAGTTCTTGTTAGAATGAATGATGGTGCAAATATTGAAGAGGCTAAAAAGAAAATAGAGGAAAATGCTAATCCAAGAAAATGGATATGCGTAGAAGCAGAAGATGTAGTTGTTAAAAATAAAGGGAACTTAATTATTTTAATAATGTCTACAAAAGATAAAATTGAAAAAATAGAAAATAGTTTTAATAATTTATAGAAGTCTTCCAAAAGGAAGATTTTTATTTAAAGGAGAGAATATATATGCTTTTTTCAAGTATTACATTTTTATTTTATTTTTTACCTATACTTTTAATTGTTTATTTTGTAGTACCAAAGAAATTTAAAAATTTAGTATTATTTATATTTAGTTTGTTTTTCTATTTTTATGGCGAACCTAAATATGGATTTTTATTACTTATATCTTGTATTATAAATTATATAATGGGTAGCCTTATAGAAAAACATAGGAAGTATGCTAAAGTATTTTTAATTATAACACTTGTTTATAATATAGGACAATTATTATATTTTAAATATTTAGACTTTTTTATTGAAAATGTAAATAATATATTTAATACTAATATAAAATTTATGTATATAGTAATGCCAATAGGTATTAGTTTCTTTACTTTTCAAACAATTAGTTATGTAATAGATGTATATAATAAAAAGGTAGAAGCATCTAAAAGCTTTCTTAACTTTGCAACTTATGTATGTTTATTCCCTCAGCTAGTAGCAGGTCCTATTGTTCGTTATGAAACAATATCTAAAGAATTAAAAAATAGAAAAAGTAATTATGATACATTTGCTCTTGGAGTAAAAAGGTTTGCAATTGGTCTATTTAAAAAAGTATTAATAGCAAACTTAGTTGGTGAATTATGTGCTTCATTATCAGTACTTACTAATCAATCGGTTATGTCATACGTATTTCAAGCAGTAGGATTTACCTTACAAATATACTTTGATTTTAGTGGATACTCAGATATGGCAATAGGTTTAGGATTATTCTTTGGATTCCATTTCCTAGAAAACTTTAATTATCCATTAGTGGCTTCATCTATTACTGACTTTTGGAGAAGATGGCATATATCACTATCTAGTTTCTTTAGAGATTATGTATATATTCCCCTTGGAGGTAATCGTGTATCTTTATTAAAATGGATAAGAAATATTTTTGTTGTGTGGTTTTTAACAGGATTTTGGCATGGTGCTAGTTGGAATTTTATCTTATGGGGATTATATTTTGCCGTTATTTTAGTACTAGAAAAGAAATTATATGGAAAACTCTTAAATAAAACTAAAGTATTTAAATATATATATACAATAGTTCTAGTAGTCATTAGCTTTGTAATATTTAACTGTGAAACTATTGGTGATATAAAAATCTTTTTATCTAGTATGTTTGGATTTTCTAACTTACCTTTAGTAAACTCTGAAACATTATATTATATAAGAAGTTATTTAGTATTATTAATTATAGCAATAATAGCATCAACACCATTATTAAAAGTAATAGGAAATAAACTAAAAAAATTAGAATTTTTAGAACCAGTTATATATATAGGAATAATTATATTAATAACGGCTTATTTAATAGATTCTTCATTTAATCCATTTTTGTATTTTAGATTTTAAGGAGGGTATATGAAAAATAAAATAATAACTATTTCGTTTGTTTTTGTAATAGAACTTTTCTTTATATTAGGTTTAGTTATAAAAGATGAAAGCATTAGTAAAACAGAACGAAGAAAATTAGAGTCATTTCCTAAACTAACAATAAATAAAATAATGGATGGAAGTTTTATGGATGATTTTGAAGATTATACGTTAGATCAGTTTCCATATCGAGATACATTTAGAAGCATAAAAGCAAATGTTAATTATTATATATTAAATATGCTTGATAATAATAAAATATACTTAAATAATGATGGTATATTCAAACTAGAGTATCCGACTAATACAGAGTCTATAGATAAATTTATTAATAAAATTAACGGTATAATAGATACTTTAAATGAAGATAACAAAGTATATTCTTTAGTTATTCCTGATAAAAATTATTATGTAGAAGATGAATTATTTTTAAAAATAGATTATGATTTATTATATTCTAAAATAGAAAAGTTAAATACAATACCTATTGATATTAGAGATATAATGAATATTAATGATTACTATAAGACAGATACGCATTGGAGGCAAGAAAATTTAGATAAAGTAGTAAAAAGGTTATCAGAGAAAATTAATTTACCGTATACGAAAATAAATTACAAATACAATACTTATTCTAAATTTTATGGAGTTTATTATGGCCAAGCCGCATTAAATGGAACCCCTGATACCATAACTTATTTAACTAATGATATTATTAACGAATGCACAGTGGAATATTTAGAAAATCCTAATTTAAATACTGTTTATAATCCATCAAAATTAACAGGTATGGACTCATATGATGTATTTTTAGATGGAGCATCATCATTTATTACTATTAATAATCCAAATAATAAAGAAAATAGAGAATTAGTAGTATTCAGAGATTCTTTTGGAAGTAGTCTAATACCATTATTAATTCCATATTATTCTAAAATTACTGTTATTGATATTAGATATATAACTAGTAATTATTATTTAGAGAAAGTAAAATTTACTAATCAAGATATACTTTTCTTATATAGTACATTACTTGTAAATAATAGTTCTAGTTTAAAAGATTAAAATTTGTTATAATAAATAAAAGGAGAGATATTAATATGATGAATTTGGGTATAGAAGAAGCAAGAAAAACAATGAATGAAAATTTAGGAGGACCTTTTGGAGCCGTTATCACTGATAGTGATGGAAATGTTATAGCAGTTAGTTCAAATACAGTATTAGGAAGCCATGATCCAACTGCTCATGCCGAAATTAATGCAATCAGAAAGGCATGCAGTATATTAAAAACGCATGATTTAAGTGGTTATATATTGTATGCAACTGGATATCCTTGTCCCATGTGTTTGTCTGCGATAATGTGGGCTAATATTAAGAAAGTATATTATGGCACTAACTTAAAAGATGCAGAAGATATTGGCTTTAGAGATGATTTTATCTATAATTATATTAAAGGAAATAGTGATAATAAAACTCTAGAACTTATAAATATTGATAGAGATCAATGTTTAGAATTATTTAATGAATATAAAGAAAAAAATAAGGAGATATATTAATGGATTATAGTAGTTTAAAGATTCCTAATCATGTGGCAATTATATTAGATGGAAATGGAAGATGGGCAAAAGCAAAAGGATTATCTAGAAGTATGGGACATGAAGCAGGATTTAAAAATTTAAAGAAATTAAGTAAATATATACTAAGTAAGGGAATAAAAGTATTTAGTGTTTATGCTTTTTCAACTGAAAACTTTAATAGAAGTGCTGAAGAAGTAGATTTCCTTATGAATTTATTTGTAAAAGGATTTAAAAAAGAAAAAAATTATTTCAACAAAGAAAATATAAAAGTGGTATTCTCAGGAAGAAGAGAAAATTTAAGAAAAGATGTATTAGACTCTATGGATGAACTTACTAACTTAACTAAAAATAATACTGGAGGTATTTTAAACATCTGCTTAAATTATGGAGGACACTTTGAAATAATAGATGCTTGTAAGAAAATAATTAAAGATAAAATTAATCCTGAAGATATTGATGAAAAATTATTTAATGAATATTTATATCAAGATTTACCCCCAATAGATTATTTGATTAGAACAAGTGGAGAAATTAGAGTAAGTAATTTTATGTTATGGCAGATGTCTTATGCTGAGTTTTATTTTCCCAATACATATTTTCCTGATTTTAATGAAAAAGAATTTGATAAGGCAATAATTGAATATACTAAAAGAGATAGAAGATTTGGTAAGATAGATTATAATAAAAAATAATCTATCTTTTAGTTATTAGTAAATAATAAAAAAATAAATCTCCATATACTATTATGGAGGTGGAAAATGATAAGAGAATATTCATATAAAAATGATAAAGATAAAGTGTTAAGTAAACATTTTAAAGTAGGGGAATTTGCGTCAATTGATAATCGTGGTAATAAACTTACTACTGATAAAATATTAATTGATGATAACCTAGTTGTAATGTTAGAAAAATTATATGATTACTTAAATAATTTATATGGAATAAAAAGTATATTAATTACGTCTGGCTATAGAAGTGCTGATTTTGAAGCATCTCTTCCTGGTGGTGTTTTAAATGGTCAACACACGAAAGGAACTGCTGTTGATATTATTGTAAATAAAAGTAGTGGTGGTAGTGTTGATGCTAAATTAGTATGTTGTGCTGCTGAAACAGTAGGATTTAATGGAATAGGGTATGGTAGAACATACACGCATATTGATGTAAGAAGTAGTAAAAGTTATTTTGATGAAACTAATGGTAAAACAGGAATAAGTAGTTTTTATTCTTACTTTAATATAGTTAAACCAAATAACGATAAACCAAATACAATTAATAACAAATATAAAGTAGGAGATGTTGTAAGTATTAATGGGGTATATGTATCTAGTGATTCAGAAGAAAAATTAAAACCTAAAGTTATAACAGGAACAATTACAAAAATAGTAAGTGGGGCAAAAAATCCTTATTTACTTGATAATGGTAATATTGGTTGGGTAAATGATTCAGTTATAATTAATAATAATGTTTATTTAAGTAATCCAACTTACAAAGGAACATCTCTAGTAGATGCTCTAAATGAAATTAATATAGATAGTAGTTATACTTATCGAAGTAAACTAGCTATAAAAAATAATATTAATAATTATAAAGGAACAGCAGAGCAAAATATAACTATGTTAAACTTACTTAAGAAAGGTAGATTAATTAAATTTTAATTTACTTTTCTTTTCTTTTTCGTTATAATATATAATAAAATTTGAAAGGTTTTGGTAGTTATGTTAAATAATTTTTATATAAGTGAGAATATTCCTAATCCATTAACCAACGAAGAACTTTTAGATAACTTTATTAAATTATCAAAAGGTGATATGAATGCAAGGGAAAAACTTATAACTCATAATATGCGAATTGTCATTGAAGTAGTAAACAAAAATTTTGATATAACTCCTTATGATAAAGAAGAACTAATATCTGTTGGTTTAATTGGATTAATAAAAAGTGTAGATGCTTTTGATATAAATAGACAAGTACCTTTTTATTCTTATGCTAAAAAATGTATAATTAAGGAAATTTTAGCTTATATGAAAAGTAATAAAAAATGTCTTAATAATATTAGTATTAATCAATCACTAGATATAGAACACGATGGAAAAGATTTAACTTTAGAAGATACCCTGCCTTGTGATATTAATCTAGAAGAAGAATATATTGAAAAAGAAATTATTTCTTTAATAAAAGAATATATAAGTAATTTAGAGGGAAGAGAAAAAATAATCATTATGTATCGTTATGGACTTTTTGATGGTAAATTTTATAAACTTAGTGAAGTTGCAAACATATTAAATGTATCCGGGTCTTATGTAAGTATATTAGAACATAAGGTACTAAATGAAATAAAAAAGACTTTAGAAGTTAAAAAAGATAAATATAAAAAATTTATAAAACAAAATAGTTAAAAAATATAAATGCTTATGTTTTTGTTTACTTATAAGTAATTTACTTTATTTCAATTTTATCTTATAATGAGGTTGACGTGATTATTGTGAAAATAAATAATGAATGTGCAAGAAGAATATTAATAGAAGTAGAAAAAATACCTTATGGAGAAAGTATAAGTGTTATTAAATTACAAGAAAAAATTAAAGAATTTAGTATTGAAGATATTTTAACCATTATGACATTATTTAATAGAGAACATTATTTAATTATTTTAGATAAAGCAAGTTATGATGATAATGATGTATTTAGGGATAATAAAATTAAATGCTTAACAGAGAAAGGATATAAAACTCTAGATTTAATTCGTGATGATGAATTATGGAATAATATGAAGGAAAAAATAGATAACTTTAATGAAATATCTATATATACTATAATTGATATAGCAAAAAAATATTAGATAAAAAATGTGAAAGAACTTTTGATTTAATAAATAATAAATAATAATAAAGATGCTTGTTAAAGATATACATCTTTATTTTTTCTTTCAGTAATTTAATTGACAAACATATTAATAATTTATATAATTATTATGGGTGATAAAGTGAGAAAATTAACTATGATAATAGTATTACTATCTGTTTTCTTAATACCTATAAAAGTAGAAGCTAAATCGTTAAACGATTTTTATAATGAACTTGCTGATTTAGAAAAAAAATATGAAGAAGCAAATAGTAGTAAAAAACTAAATGAACAACAATTAGAACAATTGGGAAAAGAAATAAATTCTATAAATGCATCTATCTTACAAGCCCAAGAAGATATTAAACAAGCAGAACAAGATATAGAAGATAGCAATAAAAAAATAGAAGAAAAAAAGAATGAAACTAATGAACTTATGAAATTTTTACAAATAACTAGTGGAGGTAATGTATATTTAGAGTATTTATTTGAAGCAGAAAGTTATACAGATTTTATATATAGATATTCTATTGTAACACAAATGTCTGGTTATAATAATAAATTAATGGAAGAATTAGAAACGTTAATAGCTGAATTAAATACTAAAAAACAAACGTTAAGTGATAAACAAAAAGACTTAGAAAGTCAAAGAAAAACTCTAAATGATAAACAAACGACATTAAGAGCAAATATTTCTGAATTAGAAGTAGAGGGAACAACTATTGAAGAAGATATTGCAGACATGAAAAAGCAAATTCAAGTATATGAAGCGCAAGGATGTTCGAGATATCAAGATATAACGACTTGTCAAGCTACAAGTGTTCCTACCGCTGATGGTTGGAATTATCCTTTATTATGGGGATGTGTTACTAGTGAATATACAACATATCGTGAAGATTGGAATCCAGGAAGTGAACATCATGGAATAGATTTATCTTGTGTTGCTGAAGGGACTAATGTATATGCGACAGCAGAAGGAATGGTTGCTAGAGTAGTATATGGTTCTACTTGTGGTGGTAATATGGTGTATGTTTATCATAACGTAAATGGGAAAGCTTATACGTCTGTTTATATGCATCTATTATCTATATCTGTAAGTAATGGACAAATAGTATTCCCAAGTACTGTCATTGGAAGAATGGGTGGAGGCTCAACTTCAACTGCTCATGGGGGATATGATAGATGTACGACTGGGGCACATTTGCATTTTGGACTTGCTGAAGGGCATAATGCTTACTCATTTAATTCTTATTCCTTTAATCCAAGAAATATTTTCTATTTTCCACAAATTTATGGTGGATACTTCAGTAGATAGGGCAGTATATGCCCTTTTTTAGGAGGTATATTTATGTATGATGGTTTAACTAAACAAGAAGTAGAATATCGCATTCAAACAGGGATGGTTAATAATGAAAAAATTAAACATACAAGAAGTATAAAGTCAATTATTATGTCAAATGTTTTGACACTATTTAATTTTATTAATATTGGATTATTAATTCTTGTTTTTACAACAGGTTATTTTGAAAATGGGTTATTTGCTATTATTATTATTATAAATACTTGTATTGCTATTGGTGGTGAAATAAAAGCTAAATACATATTAGATCATTTAAAAATAGCAACACAAGAAAAGGTAAAGGTAAAAAGAGAAGGAAAAATAATAGAGATAAACGTAGAAGAAATAGTTTTAGATGATTTACTTGTATTATCATCACAAGATCAAATTGTGGTAGATGCTGAAATTGTAAAAAGTTCTAATTTAGAAGTTGATGAATCAATTATTACCGGTGAATCGGATCCAGTTATCAAAAGAAAAGGTGATAAATTATTATCAGGTGCTGTTATCATAAGTGGTGATGCTTTAGCAAAAGTAATATCTATAGGTAGTAATAATTATGAAAATAAATTAATAAAAGAAGCAAGTAGTATTAAAGAAGAAGATTCTTATTTAATGAAAAGTGTTAATAAAATTTTAAAATTAATTACAATACTAATTGTTCCGGTTGGGGTTATGCTTTTTATATCACAATACTTTTATAGCGGTCAAACTTATAGCGAAGCAATTCTAAGTACTGTTGCAGGAGTAATAGGAATGATTCCTGAGGGCTTGGTGCTCTTGACTAGCCTAGCTCTTACTGTTGGAGTAATAAAGATGGCTAAGAGAAAGGTTATTGTTCAAAAATTAAGTGGAATTGAAATGTTATCATGTGTTGATGTTTTGTGTTTAGATAAAACTGGTACTATTACTGATGGAACTATGGAAGTAATAGATATTGTAAAATTAAGTGATGATAATATAGATGACATTATGTATAATATGCTTCCTTCTAAACTTGTAAATGCCACTGATATTGCAATTTCTAATTACTTTAAGAAAGGTAATAAGTATGAAGAAGTAGACAATGTTCCTTTTTCTAGTTATCGTAAGTATAGCGCTAAAATGTTTAAAAATAAGGCTACTTATTATTTAGGCGCTATTGAATATATAACAGGAGAAAAAATAAATAAATATAGTAAGTATTTAGATAAATATATTGAAGCAGGATATAGAATAGTTAGTCTATGTAAATCAAATAAAACATTAGATAAAGAAGTTGCTAGTGATACTAAAGTAATAGCGTTTATAATAATAAAAGATAATATTAGATTAAATGCTAAAGATACTCTTCATTATTTTAAAAGTCAAGGAGTAAGCTTAAAAATTATTTCTGGAGATAACCCTATTACAGTATCTAATATAATGAAAACCCTAGATTTTGATAATTATGATAAATACATAGAAGGAAAACAATTACCTGATGATTACCAAGAATTAAAAAAGATAGTTAATAATTATACGATTTTTGGAAGATGTACTCCTAAACAAAAACAATTAATTATAAAAGCACTTAAAGAAACAAAAACAGTAGGAATGGTCGGTGATGGAGTAAATGATATATTAGCATTAAAAGAATCTGATTGTGCTATCGCACTAGCATCAGGAATTAGCGCCGCTAGAAGTGTATCAAAAATAGTTTTAACTACAGAAGACTTTAGTGTTTTACCATTAATTGTCGGAGAAGGAAGAAGAGTAGTTAATAATATCGAAAGAGTAGCAAGTATGTTTTTAGTAAAAACTACTTACTCAATTCTTTTGTCAATATTAGTTATAATATTAGCTCATGAGTATCCTTTTTATCCAATTCAATTGTCTTTAATAAGTAGTTTTTGTGTAGGAGTTCCATCATTTTTCTTAGCACTAGAGCCTAATTACGATAAAGTAAGTGGTAAATTTATAATAAATGTTTTAAGAAATGCCCTTCCAAGTGGAATATGTGTTTTTGTAAATATCTTTTTTGTAATAATGATAACTAATATATTTAAAATTAATTATAGTGAAGTAAGACTTTTGGTAGTTGTCCTTACAGGATTTATTAATTTAAGACTTTTATATAATATTTGTAAACCACTTAACCTTCAAAGGAAAATATTACTAGTGGGTTGTTCAATTGCCTTTTTTGAATTATTAATTTTATTACCAGACTTTTTTGTTGTAAATAAAATATCATTATTAAAATTAATTCCAATTATAATAATGGGGTATGCAGATACTTATGTGATATCTTTTTTAGAAGAATTATATGACCGATATATAAAAAGGAGTAGACTATGTTAAAAAAAGTTAAATTAAGTTATATTTGGGTAACTGGTGTTTATATAATATTAATTATAATATTATATTTAGTTGTAGAATACAAAATAAAATATGAAGATGGTATTTTCTTTAATTATTTATACTTTTATAATTGTAATGATGAATTATGCACTACCAATAATTATGATGATATAAAAAATGATGGATTAGTTTACTCAATATATCGTTATGATTATAATGGAGAAATCCCTACTTATGAAAAAATAAATAATCAATATCTTATTTTAAATGATAACAAAAACTATCTATATTATGATTATATAGAAGGAAAAGTGGTTAATGATTATCAAGAATATAAAAATATAAATAATGAATATTTAATAGTAAAAAATAATGAAAAATATGGTATAATTGATATTGATAATAATAGTAAGTTAGATATTAGTTATGATTACATAGATTATATAACGGAAATATTTATTACTATAAAAAATAAAACATTAGATGTATTTAATAAAGACTTTGTAAGTATATTAGAAGATAAAATAACATTTACAGATAATGATAAAATTGATTTTAAATTTAATGAAAATACTATAGATGTAATAATAGGAGAAAATAAATATATATATGATTTAATAAATAAGAAGATAGAAAAAGAATAAGGGATGATTTTATTATGAAAGGTAAAACATTAAGAGTAATTGAACTAGAAAAGAAAATAGAAGAAAAAGAGCATATGTTAGATGTATATGCCGTGTTTAAAGATTTAAAATATGGTAATGTATATACAATATATAAAGACAATAATGATATTACTTCTGATGTTTTACATTATGCTTCATCTCATTTTAAACAGAGTACTTTAGTAGTTTTAGATGTTAAAGAAAAAGGAAAGGTTGAAGAATTAGTTAAAGAGCTTGTATGGAATATTTTAAATAATGTAAATAGTAATGACTTTGAAATGCTTGATTTAAAAGATATCGATAGAGTAGAAATAATTGGATCTAATACATTAAAAGTTAAAGATGAAGTATTATCCACTTTAAAAAAATTATGTATTCCTAAAGTAAAACAAACTAACGATGAACAAAAAGCAAAGTCTTCAGCATGGATTCTTGCCCTAGGATTTACTATAGCAATAGGTATAGCTAGTTATTTTGTTATTACTCATAAAGAAGAATTTAAACCAGAAACTTTTAATCTTATATGTACTAAAGAATATGAAGATGATGAACTTAACGCTAAAGTTGATTATAATGACACCTTGATATTTAATACTAATTATGAATTAGTTGAAAGAAATATAATAATGCTTTACACTTTTAATAGTACAGATAGTTATAATGAATATAAAAGATTGGGTCTTTATTATAAAATAAATCCCGTTTCTTCTAGTTCCAAAATGGAATATATAGATGATGATATAAATAATATTTTTACTATAAAAGAAAGCGTAACGACAGAAAAAGAATATTTTGAAGCAACTGAATATAGTGAAGTTGTCGATAGGATGAATTTTAATAATTATAAATGTGTAGTAAGTGAGTGATAAATATGGAAATATATTTATTCTATGGTAATAATTATTCAATAATTGAAGATAAAATTAATAATATTATTTTAAAAAATAATATAGATGCTAATAATGTTATTAAATATGATATGGAAAATAATTTGGATAATATTATTGAGGAATTATCTATGAATAGTTTATTCGGAGATAAGAAAGCTGTTATCGTAGATATAACTTTTAAAAAAGAAGTAAACGATAAAAAAATAGAAGAATTTTTAGATAAAAGTAAAAATAATTCTAATATATTAATATTTAATTGTGCCAATGAAAAAATAGATACAAGAAGAAAAATATATAAAATAATTAATAAATATGGTAAGATTGAAGAATTAAATAAAAATCATGACTACGTAGTTGATTATATAAAAAAAAGTTTACAAGATAATAATAAGTCAATGGATATAAATTATTTTTTAAGTAAAGTAAATGATGATTTGGATAATATAAAAAATGAATTAGATAAATTAATTTTATATAAAATAAATGATTCACATATTGAAAATAGTGACATAGATAATTTAGTTATACCAAATATTGAAGAAGAAATATTCGTATTATCAGATAGTGTGATAAAAAAAGACAAAAAGAAATCAATTGAACTATATCAAAACTTTTTAAATAGAAACTATGAACCAATTTATATTATTAGCTTACTAGGAAGTCAATTTCACTTTTTATATCAAGTAAAAAGATTATACAATCAAAATAAATCTAATGATGAAATAGCTAGTATCTTATCTGCACATCCTTATAGAGTGAAATTAACCATTCAAAATAGTTATATCTATACGGAAGAAATTTTATTGAAGAAAATTTATGAATTAGCAAATATGGATAAGAATATTAAATTAGGCAATATTGATAAAAATTTAGCATTGGAAATGTTTTTAGTGGAGGGATAAAATGAAGTTTAGTGAAGAAGATATTATTAATAGTGTTAGTTTAAGTAACGATAATTTACATAGTGTTATTTTACTTAGATTATATGATGATTATCAAAAATACTTGCAAAATAGAAATTTTAATATAGAAGATATATCAATGCTTGAGATAAGAAATTCATATGATAACATTTGTAAAAAAATAGAAGGTAATAAAACTTCCTCAGAAACTTTTTATAATAAAAATGTTGATAGTTATATTGAAAATGAGTTTTTAATTTTAAAAAATGCTATTTCTAGTTGTGATAAAAAGGATAAAGATAAATTAGATGAAATAATTGCTTTAATAACTGAATTAGAGAGTTTATTAAAAATAAAAATTTCTTTTCCAAATGCATTAGAAAAATGTATATCAAATAAATTAAAAAAAGAAAATGTAAAAAGATATTATAAGGGGAAATAATATTATGAATGAGTTAATAATTAAGATAAAAAAAGAATTAGAAACAAAAATTGAAGAATTAGAACAAAGACTAGATGAACTTCAAAACAAAAATTATACTTCTACTTATGATAAAGTAAATACTTTTATTAATGAGTATGAAAAACAAGGTAATTTTAATATTTCTTTATTACAATCATTTTATGATGAAGTAGATAATTCAAAATTAATGGATATAACAGAATATCAAGACATATTAAATGCTATTTTGGAAATTAAAAGTATAAATGATAATGGTATTTTTGATAATGATATATTAAAATTAACTGAAAAATTAAAACAAATGATATTATCATGTAAGCATATATCAAATGAGCTATTAAATAAAATAAAAAATAATGGTTATGATAAACGCGTAGTTAAAAATGATATTCTTAAATTAAGAGAAATAGCTCTATCATTAGAGTCTTTAACAACAAATAATGTAATAAGTAGTGATAGTTTAGCATTAATTTATGATTTTATTAGAGAAAGTTGTCAAGAATTAACACAAGATGAAAAAATATCATTATCTAAATATTTATGTGATAAAAATGTATCATTAATGGATTCTATTATTAAAAAAGCTGTTTTAAGGGAAAATGTGAAGAAAAAACAAGAAGAATTAGTTAAAGAACAATCACAAGTACGTGAAGAACAAAAACCCGAAGTAATAAAACCATTAAATTTTGAAGAATGGTTAAAATCAAAGGTATCAGATAAAGAATATAACTTATATTTAAAAGCTATGGATTTGATTAATGGTAATTTTAACTCTAGTAATATGACTGATATGGTGATGAAAGTACTTGAAAAAAGTGGAAAGAATAAACCATTAGAGGAACGATTAGCTTTGTATAAAACTTTATCAGATTATAAAAGCCAAAAGTATCTTATGATTATGGATATTAAAGATAATATTATAGAGGCAATGATAGCGAATTATCAAGAAGATAAACTAATTTTAGATTTATTTGCTGAGTTAGAACTTATGTTAGAAGAATATATAAAAGTAGATAAGCAAGAACAAGAACAATTAAAAGAAAGTAAGTTTGATTATGAAAAATTATTAAAGGAATTAAACAAAAAAGAAGAATTAATGTTTTTAGGAGAATTAGATGACTTAATTCATAAAGTTGCGCTTAAAAGTGAGAAAGATAAAAGCTTTAAAGTAACGGCTAGCCAATTTGTAGAGCAATTATTATCTAAAAAAATGGATTATATTGAAAGTTTAAGAATGTATGATGAAAGTAAGAGCCTAGAAACTTTGTCATTATCAGAAGAAATATATAGAGAATTGGCTGAACCATTTGTTCAATTACAAAAAGTATATGAAGATTATACATATTCTAATCCAAATGAAGTAAATGATTTAGAACAATTAGGTAAAGATTTTTATAACAGTGCTGATAAATTTTGTAATGTAATAGTTTTCCCTACGCCAACTTCTAGTGTAGTATCGGAAATAGAAGAAGATATTGAAAGAGATTCTAGTATAACCCAAAAAGGTAAAGGGTATGTACAAGCTCTAGATAAGTTAAGAATGATGGTATCAACTGATTATGTTTCTGAAAGTAATAAAGAAGATAATCACAGAGTAAAATCAGATAAATATTCAAATGAATTTTTAAAAGAATTTAGAGTAAAGAATGAAAGAAATGGGGAAGTTCGTATATTTTATAGCCAATTTTCCACGACATTAGGACAAATTATATCTCATGATGGTAAATTTAATTTGGGCGTGTTATTTGTCCATGAGATAGCTTATGGAGATACTGATGGATCTAAGAAAAGCGATATTAACATAGAAGCTTTAGATAGATGTTATAAAAATAGAGATGAAATTAGAAAAATATTAGCATTATTTAACACTAAGTGGGATAAACTTAGCGAGGAAGAAAGAAGTACGGCTCAAGCGGAAGTTAATGCATGTTTACAAAAAAATGAAAAACAATTAGGGCACTTTATTATGAAGAAAAATGAAGTTGTTGCTAAAGAAGGAGTATTATCATGAATGGAATTGAAAAATTAAAGAAAATAATTGAAGTACAAATTTCAAATATAAATAATACTATTAATAAATATATTCTTCTATCTTCCCTAGAATCGTATGCTATTAAACTAGATGAAGAAAATTTATGGGATTTAACTGAAGAAGAAGCCAAATATATTATTAATAATTTAAAAAATATAAGCAAATTAACTTCTACTGAAGAAAAGTTCTTGTTAGATTTTGTAAAATTACCACCTGAAGTAAAAAAAGTAAAGAAAACATATGTTGGTTTAGATGAAAAACAATTATCAATTTTTAAAGGAATAAAAGACAAAATTTCAAGTCATAAAGAAGATAATTTGAAAAAAGATATAGATAGATTAAATAGTATATTAGCAGATTATAAAAATCTACTTTCTAAATTAAGCGAACAAAATAATATGTTCTTAATAACGGAGACAAATATAATATCAGAGTTATTAACTCAAGAAAAAATATCACTAGAAGAGCAAATGCAAATATTTTTAGATGTTAATAAATTAAATGAAAAAATATTTGCAAATTATGGATTAAAAGATAGTTATGAAGAAGAAGATATAGATGAAGATAGTCTTGGAATAACTAATTTATCAGAAGAAAAACTAGATGAATTATTTAAAAATTATGGAATTGTTTGGGAAAGCGTTTCTTTACTAAATAGCGAATCTAAAATTGATAAGATAACAAAGGCTAAACTCTATTGGAAAGCTAAATTATTAAAGTATGGTGATTATGATAAGATATCTGAATTATTAGAGTTCTTAAGTGACAAAAGACTTACTCATATTTTTGAAATGCCAGAAATATTAGTAAAAGTGTTATTATATTCTTCAGTTTCCAAAATAACAGAAGCTATTAATACTGCTGAAGAAAATAGTCTCAATTATTTAAAGATATTCCGTGATTCACCTACATTGATGTATCCTAGTATTAAAGAGAGAAGAAGCATAAAATTACTTCCTGGTGGCGGACATGGACCTAGAAAAGAAGGAACAACTACTAGTGGATCTTTAAATAAATTTATAAATAATAGTAAATTCTTAAAAGATAATGGAATACCTGTAGATGTTGTATATTCCAATTGTAAAGATTTCTTTACATTTAGTACTAAAACTATAGAAGAAGTATATTCCGAATTAATGCTATATGGATTTTCTTTTAGGTATCCAAATGGTGAAGTAAGAAATGGATTTAGTTGTTTAACATCATCAGATGTAATGGATAAACTGGATATTGCTATTGAAGCTGGGTGTGTATACTATTATCAAGATAATCTTTCTAAATTATTAGATAATACCCTAAACTTATATAAAGTAAAATTTGCTCGTTCAAATAATTTTAGTGGTTCAAATATTTTTAGAACATATCGTCAAAATAATGGATATACATCAACTGCTTTAATTGGAGCCTTTAAAGAAAATAGAGAATATGGTATATCTAGTGATGATACGTTTAGTAAATATGGTGCGGTAGATGTTTCAAAGGAATTAGATGAAAACAAATACATGTTATATAGTTCAGTAATTAATAACAGCGATAGTAATCGTATTACGGAATTAGCGTTAAATGATTTTCTAATAACCCAACTAGATGATAAATATAAAGATCAAAATAATGATTTAATTTATAATTTTGATGGAGTTATTATATCGAGAATAAAAGTACTTAGATTATATCAAGCACTTATTAGTAATTCAAGTAT
The DNA here is from genome assembly GCA_944359705.1 of uncultured Bacilli bacterium. Lineage (GTDB taxonomy): Bacteria > Bacillota_I > Bacilli_A > RF39 > UBA660 > CALVVX01. The sequence goes on from CALVSZ010000001.1 coordinate 19,328, forward strand.
AGAATATGACAAAGATTTACTTGTGTATGTAATCACTAGAAATAGTATGCTAAATATTGAAGAGATGGAAAAAATTAGAGAGTGTTTAAAGACTATTAAATTTAAAGGGAGGTCATAATTATGATAGAAAATATGTTATTAATTGGTATTTCTGATGAATTTATTGATGAGCTAATTGATAAAATTGGTTATGACCGTGTATTAAATTTAGCTTGTAATTATGAAAAAGTAAAAAAGAATAGAGATTTATTAAAATCATTTGGAATAAAAGATATAGATAACTTAATGATAAAACGAAGCCATTTGTTTTTAGAAGAACCGGAAATACTTTTGAAAAAATTTTCCCAATTTAATATTCCTGTGGTAGTTGAATTAATTAACGATGATGTAAATGTTATTGATGAAATAATTAATTACAAATAATAGTAAACCTAAAATTACAACTTGTATTTTTAGGTTTTTTATAATATAATTTATGTTAGAGAATATGGGTGATAATATGGCTAGTATGTCTTCGTTTTTTATAAATGATAAGAAATCTTTAATAGCTAATAAGGCTTCAATTATTCAAGGTAATAAATATAGATTTACTGTTTTAACTAATCGTTTAATTAGACTTGAATATAGTGAAAATGGTAAGTTTGAAGATAGAGCAACACAAAATGTGATTTTTAGAAATTTTGAACCAATTCAGTTTAGTGTAACGGAAACAGAAGCTTTGCTTGAAATAAAAACGGAATATTTAACTTTGGCTTATGTAAAAAATAAACCTTTTGTTGGAGGCAAAATAGCAACAGGTAATACTTTAAAAGTTAATCTAAACGGGACAGATAAAGAATGGTATTATGGTAATCCTGAAGTTAGAAATTTTGGTGGAATAAATTATTCGTTAGATAATTTTGAAGGAAATTTAAAATTAAATAAAGGGTTATATTCGATGGATGGATTTACTGCCATTGATGATTCTTTATCACTTGTTTTAAATGATGATGATAATTTTATTGAAAGAGAAAATAAAGAAACTGATGTTTATTTGTTCGTGTATAAAAAAGATTTTGGGCAATGTTTAAAGGACTATTATATGTTAACTGGCTATCCTTCTTTTATCCCAAGATATGCTTTAGGTAATTGGTGGTATAAAAATGATATGTATACGACTAATAGTGTTATCGAGTTAATAAATAAATTTGAAGATAATAACATTCCATTATCGATTATGACATTAGGGGATAAGTGGCATAATAGTAAAAATAATTATTTGTTTGATGCAACTTATTTAGATCCAATGGTGATAAAACAATTTTTAAATGAAAAGAAGATAGTTTTGGGACTTAAAGTTGATCCTGAACTTGGCGTTAGTAGTGAAGATAATATGTATAAACAGTTAACTAAATATTTAGGTAATTATAAGAATTTATCATTTTTCCCTTTGGACATGACAAGATTAGCCTTATACTTTAATGCATATATTAAACCATTACAATCACTTGGAGTTGATTTTTTTAGCATTGGTTATAATAAAATAGAAGATCTTCGTAATTTATGGTTATTAAATCATTATCATTATACGGAAATTGCAACACTTAAAAATGTGCGTGGTTTAATTTTATCTAGAAATTGCGGCAAAGCTCCCCATAGATACCCAGTTATTTATACGGGTAGAACTAAAGCTAGTTGGGAGACATTAAATGCACTTCCATATTATAACTTATCAGCATCTAATATTGGCGTTAGCTTTATAGCTCATGCCTTAGGAGGATATCATGGCGGAGTAGAAGTTGATGAACTATATTTAAGATATATTCAATTTGGAACGTTTAGCCCGATTTTTTTATTAGCAAGTGATGGCGGAAAATATTATAAAAGAGAGCCTTGGAGATGGAATGAAAGAAATTTAGGAGTAATTAGGGAATATATGCAACTAAGGCATAAATTAATACCATATTTATATACGGAAAGTTATATATATCATAAAACGGGAGCTCCTTTAATTCAACCATTTTATTATAAATATCCGCAAATATATGATGAACCTTTGTATAAAAATCAATATTTCTTTGGTAGTGAAATGTTTATAGCTCCCATTACTAAACACAAAAATTATATAATGAACCGCGTCGTTCAAAGAGTTTTTGTTCCAGATGGAATGTGGTTTGATTATAAAAGCGGAAGAAAATATCCAGGAAATAAATATTATATGAATTTCTATAAGAATGAAGATTATCCTGTTTTTTGTAAAGCTGGTACGATACTTCCATTATCTTTAGATAAAGGAACAAATCCTCCGGTCAATATAGAACTTCAAGTTTTCCCTGAAGCTAGTAATGTATATAATTTATATGAAGATGATGGAATAACATATAATTATAAGAACGGAAATTATTTAATTACTAATTATGAATTTAAGTATGAAAAAGACAATTATATGTTATCTATTAGATATTTAGAAGGAACATGTAGTGCTATTCCGGAAAGAAGAAATTATAAAATTAGATTTAGAAACACAAGAAGTTGTCATACCATTGTTTATGTAAATGGAAGCCCAGTTCAGGTTAAAACGTATACTCTAAAAAATGATTTTGTAATAGAAATTGAAGGAGTACCATTTAATGCTAATGTTGGAGTTAATTGTACAGGTCAAGATATTGAAATAGATGCTGTTAATTTAATAAATGATGATATTGCTAATATAATTGATGACTTGGAAATTGAAACAACTCTAAAGGAAAAAGCGGATGCCATTATGTTTAGTAGCCTTCCAATTAAGAAAAAAAGAATTGAAATAAGAAAATTAAGAAAGTTTAAATTGGAACCTAAATTTGTTAATTTATTCTTAAAACTACTTGAGTATCTAAGTGAAGTATAGTATAATAACAACAAAACAAAGGAAAGAAGTAGTAATAATTAAAGTTTTGATAGAGAGTAAGTGGTTGGTGAAAACTTATAAACAATAATTATGAACTTGTCTTTTTAGTTGCTTTTAAGCCGGGTAATTACGTTATAAATATGAGTAATAAGGTAGGATGGTACCGCGTTTATACGCTCCTAGATATTTAGGGGTGTATTTTTTTAGGAGGTAAGAAATGATTGACGGTAAAGTTATAGGAATTATAATTGAGTATGTGATTGTTTTTCTAATAATGATTATATTTAATTATTTTGTATTTGTAAGAAAGAAGAAAAAACTTGATAAGAAAAAGATTCCTGTTGAGCTTGCTTACTTAGTGGTATTATATAAATTAGATGTCAAAAAAATTAATTATAAAAAGTTTTTATGGACTTATTCCATTATAAATGCTTTTATTGTAGCAACTATATATATAATAGTTTTGTATTTAGTGGAAGGTTTTATTTGGCAATTAATTATTGGTGCTGTTTTATTATTTTTATTAATCATTATTTGTTATGGATTACTTGGAAGACATTATCAAAAGAAAGAAGGAAAAAGTGATGTATAATTTTAGAAAAATAGAAGAAAAGTGGCAAAATTATTGGAAGGAACATGAAACTTTTAAGGCGGAAGACGATTTTAGTAAAAAGAAATTTTATGGTTTAGTGGAATTTCCTTATCCGTCTGGGTCTGGGATGCATGTAGGACATATCAAAGCGTATTCAGGACTTGAAGTAATAGCTAGAAAAAGAAGAATGGAAGGATATAATGTACTCTTTCCAATTGGATTTGATGCATTTGGACTTCCTACGGAGAATTATGCAATTAAGACAAATATTCATCCTAGAATAGTTACTGATAATAATATAAAAAATTTTACTAATCAGTTAAAAAGGGTAGGATTTTCCTTTGATTATGAAAGAGTTATTGATACGACGGATGAAAATTATTATAAATGGACACAATGGATATTTTTAAAATTATTTGAACATGGACTTGCCTTTCGTGATAAAACATTAGTTAATTATTGCCCATCTTGTAAAGTTGTTTTATCTAATGAGGATTCTCAAGGTGGGAAATGTGATATTTGTCATAGTGATGTTATTCAAAAAGAGAAAGATGTTTGGTATTTACGAATCACTGAATATGCTGAAAAATTATTAGAAGGACTTAAAGATGTAGATTATTTACCTAAAATTAAATTACAACAAGAAAATTGGATAGGTAAATCGACTGGTGCTTTTGTTAATTTTGAAATAGAAGGAATTAATGACAAGTTAAAAATATATACGACTAGACCAGATACATTATTTGGTGTTACTTTTATGGTAATTGCGCCCGAGCATCCATTAATAGATAAAAATAAGGATATTATAGAAAATATGGATGAAATATATAAATATAGGGAAGTTGCTAGTAAGAAAACAGAATTTGAAAGAATAGAGTTAGTTAAGGACAAAACTGGAGTACTTATAAAAGGAATTAAGGCAATTAACCCAGTTAATGGTAAGAGCGTACCTATTTATACTTCTGATTATGTAATGATGGGGTATGGAACGGGTGCTATTATGGCAGTACCGGCCCATGATGGAAGAGACTATGACTTTGCTAAAAAATTTAATATTGATATTATTCCTGTAATTAAGAACCCTAGTGATGATACTCTTCCTTATGTAGGAGATGGAGTAATGATTAATTCTGATTTCTTAGATGGAATTAATAATAAAAAAGATGCTATTAAGAAAATGATTGAATTTTTAAAGGAAAAAGGTATTGGTGAAGCTGCTACGCAATATAAGATGAAAGATTGGGCATTCAATAGACAAAGATATTGGGGAGAACCTATTCCTATTGTTCATTGCAAACATTGTGGTAATGTGGCTGTACCTTACGAAGAATTACCTTTGAAACTTCCTAAAATAGATAATTTTGCTCCTGGAACTGATGGAGAAAGTCCACTTGCTAAGATAGATAGTTTTGTTAATTGTAAATGTCCTAAATGTGGAAGAGATGCTAAGCGTGAAACTGATACGATGCCACAATGGGCAGGATCATCTTGGTACTATTTAAGATATATTGATCCACATAATGATAAAGAACTTGCAAGTATGGATAAACTTAAGTATTGGTTGCCAGTCGATTGGTATAATGGTGGTATGGAGCATGTAACTAGACACGTTATATATTCAAGATTTTGGCATCACTTCTTATATGATATTGGGGTAGTCCCTACAAAGGAACCTTATTCTAAGAGAACTGCTCAGGGATTAATATTAGGACCTGATGGAGATAAGATGAGTAAAAGTAAGGGAAATGTAGTAGATCCAAATGAAGTAGTAGATGTATATGGAGCAGATGTTCTTAGAACTTATGTTTTGTTTATGGGTGATTATGCTTTAGATTGCCCTTGGAACGATAATGCTATTAAAGGTGTAAGTAGATTTTTAGATAAAGTGTATAACTTAAAGGATAAATTGAATGATAAAGAAGGGTATACTAAAGAATTAGAAGTAATAATTAATAAAACAATTAAGAAAGTAAGTGAAGACTATGAAAGTATGAAATATAATACGGGAATATCTGAACTTATGAAACTTGTAAACAGTTATATGGATATTAATAGTATAACTAAAGATGATTACATGATATTAATCAAATTATTGCATCCGGTTGCACCACATATAACAGAAGAGCTAAATGAAATATTAGGAAATACAAAACTTGTTGAAAATTCTAGTTGGCCTAAATACGATGATAGTAAAGTAGTAGATGATGTAATTGTAATTGCTGTTCAAGTAAATGGTAAAGTAAGGGATACTATTAAAGTTAGAACAGACGAAAATAAAGAAGTAGTAGAGAATGAAGCGATGAGTGCTAATAATGTGAAGAAACATTTAGAGGGAAAAGAAATTGTTAAAGTAATTGTAGTCCCTAATAAGATAGTAAATATTGTTGTAAAGTAGAGAAGTTATTTCTCTATTTTTTTAAAAACTTATGTGTATAGTAATTGTAAAATGTATTGATAATTTTATAAAAATATAGTACTCTAATAATAGGAAAGGGAGTTGATAAAGTGATTTATCCATCTATAGATAAAATATTAAATATTGTTGATTCTAAGTATGCACTTGTTTATATTGCAGCTGATAGAAGTAAACAAATGACAAAGACTGGTTATTACCAAATGAAAGAAAGTGATTACAAATGTCAAAGTAATATTGGAAGGGCTTTGGAAGAGGTTTATAATAATTTAATTAAAGTAGAAAAAAAATAGAATTGGAGTAAAAATATGGCATTAGAATTTAGACGAGCAAATATTGATGATATAGAAGGAATTGTGGATTTGTGTAATGAATGTTTTGAAGAAAATACAGATTATAAATATGCAAGAGATGTTTTTCAAAAAACAATAAATGATGATAATCATATATATTTAATAGGAGTTTTAGATAGGGAGATAGTTGCACACACTAAAATTACAATAATTCCAACAATTTTTGCAGGAATGGACACTTATGCCATTTTAAATCATGCATGTGTAAAAAGAAAATATAGAAGAAAAAATATAGCCACAAAGATGTTAATAGAAGTCCAAAAAATAGCAAAAGAACAGGGATGCGTAGATTTGAAATTATGGTCTATGAATTTTAGAAAAGCAGCACATAAGTGTTATAAACATTTTGGATTTAAAGCAATTAATGCAAAATTTTTTAGAAAGAATATACTATAAAGATTATGAGATTAATTTCTCATTTTTTTGTGCTATTTTAAGTAAATTAAAGTAGTTTAAGTTTATATGTATAATAGGGGGTGTTTTGGTATTAATAATATTTTAAAATTGAATAAAGAATTTATGAGAATAAAAAATATGGGATGGGTACGTACTGTTGTAAATGGAAGTGCTGGCGTTGGATTAACTTTTGAGTATTTGTTAGGAAAGGAGTTTGATAATGAAGGATTACCTGATTATGAAGGAATTGAGATTAAAGCAAGAAGATGTTATACAAAATCTTTAATTAATTTATTTAATGGGAATCCTAATAGCAAAGAGAAGGTTGCCCAATATCTGGTTAACAATTATGGTTATCCTGATTATATATATAAATCATGCAATGTTTTGTCTGCTGAAGTTGATACGTTAGAAAAAAGAAAAGCGGGAAAAAATTATAAATTTATATTAAAGGTTTTTAGAAAAGGTAGACGTGTTGGATTATGGATTTATGATTCAGATGATAATATTATGGATGGTACAACTGTTTATTGGACATTTGATTATTTAAAAGAGAAGCTTGAAACCAAGTTAAAATTACTTGCAGTTGTTGTTGCTAGTAGGAAATTTGTAGATGGAATAGAATATTTTCATTATGTAACAATTAGGTATTACCAATTAAAAAATTTTAAAACTTTTATAAGTTTAATTGAAAAAGGTATAATATCCATATGCATAAAGATAAGTGTTTATAGACGTGGTGACAAAATAGGAATGATTGATGATAAAGGTATTTCTTTTAGAATTAAATATGAAGATTTGGATAAGTTATTTACCAGAATAAAAATAGAAAAAGATACTTACATGTAGTTAGTATCTTTTTTAGTATGGGGCAATATTATAAGTACTTATATTTTTTTAGCAGAGGGTCAAGGTGTTTGGGTAAAAGGAAAGCTTGGGACAAAAAAAAGAGACTTCTTCAAGTCTAAATTCATAAATGGTCGGGAAGACAGGATTTGAACCTGCGACCTCTACGTCCCAAGCGTAGCGCTCTACCAAGCTAAGCTACTTCCCGAAAATGGTGGAGAATGAGGGACTCGAACCCTTGACCCTTTGCGTGCAAGGCAAATGCTCTAGCCAACTGAGCTAATTCCCCAAGACATGATAAATTATATCAGTAAATGGAGCATCTGTCAACCCTATTTTGAAAAAAATCTAAATAAAAGGAAAGCTCAGAGGGCTAGAGTATCTGACTCCAAGCCAAGTTAAATAGAAAAACTATAAATAGATGGTAAACGGCTTTAGCTGTTCCCATAGGGATATAAAATACTTATATTTTAATATATGATATATAAAAAAATTTAATACTAAAAAAAGATTGGTACGTTACGATATAACTTCTTCTTTATTAGGTACTAATCTTTTAACTTTATTTTGACTGTGCTCATAAATAGGTTGTTCCATTGGATTAATATGTGTTGCTGAGTAAGGTATTTTTTGATAATTGCTTTTGACTTTTAATTCTTCTAGTTCTTTAGTTAGTGTTTCAACTTTATGTGAATCATTTACAATAGAAGAAGTTAAATTTTTTATCTTCCTTTTGTTTAATATTTTAATTCCAAACATACATACAAACATGGCTTTAATAGTTAATAATGCATATGTTGTCCAAAATAATGTTTTAATAATACCAAATGAACCGGAGACTCCAGTTAAAGTCATTAAAATTCCTCCAATAATGGTAAATATATTTGATATTTTTCTTGAGTCTTCGTAAAATTTAACTTCTTTTAATTCCTTATTGTTTTTAACTATATTATTATTGGCTTCTTCAATTTCATTTTCTTTCATTAATATTTCTTCAATGTTACTGTTAACTTTTACTAAATCAATTTCTCCTTTATCACTAGATACAATATAGTCAGTATCATTTATTCGAGTATATTCTTTATTCATAGATACTCCTCCTTGTTGCCATTTATAATATAACAAAATGATAAAATAGTCAAATGAAAATATTTCCTTTTAAAATTAAATATGATATAATGTATGGGCGAGGTGTTATATATGAATGACATACAAAATAAAGCAATAACTAAAAGAGATGTTGATTTTGCTAAATGGTATACAGATGTTGTTAAAGCAGCAAAACTTGCAACATACTCTAATACAAAAGGATGTATAGTGTTTGAACCAAATGGATATGCAATTTGGGAAAAAATGCAAAGTGTACTAGATAGTGAATTTAAGAAAACGGGGCACCAAAATGTTTATATGCCGCTTTTGATACCGGAAAATTTGATGAATAAAGAAGGAGAACTTGTAAATGGATTTGCTCCGGAAGTAGCATGGGTTACTATTGGTGGCCAAAAAGAATTGGATGAAAGATTATGTATAAGGCCAACTTCGGAAACTTTGTTTAGTGATTACTATTCTTCTGTTGTAAAATCATATCGTGATTTACCTAAATTATATAATCAATGGTGTAATGTTCTTAGGTGGGAAAAAGAAACAAGACCATTTTTAAGAAGTAGAGAGTTCTTATGGCAAGAAGGTCATACTGTACATGAAACTAAGGAAGAAGCGGAAAAAGAAACACTACAAATGCTTAATGTATATAATGACTTCTTTCATAATTATTTAGCTATTCCATCTATCGTAGGTAAAAAAACTGATAAAGAAAAATTTGCAGGAGCAGAATACACTTATACAGTAGAGTCTCTTATGTATAATGGAGTATCTTTGCAATCAGGTACATCACATTATTTTGGTCAAAAGTTTTCACGTGCTTATGATATAAAATTTGTAAATAGAGAAAATAAATTTGATTATGCATATCAAACATCATGGGGAGTGACTACTAGAATGATTGGAGCCTTAATCATGGTTCATTCAGATGATTATGGACTTGTACTTCCTCCTAAAATTGCTCCTAGACAAGTAGTAATTATCCCAATTAAAGATACACTAGAAGTAAGTAATTTAGCACACAAATATTTAGAAGAATTAAATAAAAATAATATTATTTCATATATAGATAATACTAATAAAAGTGCTGGGTTTAAGTTTGCAGAAGCAGAAGTAAATGGTATTCCTATTAGAATAGAGATAGGACCAAGAGATTTAGAAAATGGTAAAGTAGTTTTAGTTAGAAGAGATACTAGAGAAAAAATAGAAATAGATATTAATTCTAATATAGTAGAGACTATCATTAATTTAATGAATGATATTCAAAATAATTTATATAATAGAGCATTAGAAAGAAGAAATAAGCAAACGTATATTGCTCATAATTTAGATGAAATGACTGATATTATGAATAAACACCCGGGATTTATTAAAGCCATGTGGTGTGGAGATCCTGCTTGTGAATTAAAGATAAAAGAAATAAAGGGTACTAAATCAAGATGTATTCCGTTTGATGAAGAGCAAGAACATATTGATGATAAATGCGTTTGCTGTGGTAAACCTGCTAAGAAAATGGTCGTTTGGGGTATACAATATTAAAGTGTTATGATATAATTTAAATAGTTTGGAGGTTAATATGGAAATTGCAGTATTAATAATATCAATTTTTTTAATTGGATTAGTTTTATTACAAAGTGCAAAAGCAGAATCAGCATCACAAATTATTCAAGGTGGTAATTCTGATTTGTTTGCAAATAGAAAAGAAAGAGGAGTAGAACTTTTTATAAGTAGACTTACTATGCTTCTTGGAATGGCATTTTTTGTACTTTGTCTATTTATATCGTTTAAAAATTAGACTTAAGTTTTAAGTCTTTTTTCTAATTAGGAGGAACAAATGGAAGAAAGAATAATTGATTTACTTAAACAAAATTCATCACTTAATATAATAGATATTAATGATATTTTGGGGTTAAAAGATCCGGTTGAATTTAGTAATTTACAAGAAACTTTAGATAATATGTGTGAAGATGGCATTTTATATCATAGTAATAAAGATAAATATTTATTATTTGAAAATAGTCATTTGCTAAAAGGAAAATTACAATTAAAGTCTAGTGGTTATGGTTTTGTTTTAGATACAGGGCTTGAAAAGGATATCTATATAAATGAAAAAGATATAAATGGCGCACTAGATGGTGATATTGTAGCAGTAGAAATTACAAATAAAAGAGATTTTGAAGGAAAAATTGTAAAAATATTAAAAAGAAATGATAAGGTTTTAGTTGGGGAAGTAGTAGTTATAGATAACAAGTTTTATGTCTCTATTGATAAGAAGGGTAATAACATATACATACCTAATGATAAATTAAATGGTGCGGTTGAAGGACATAAAGTAGTAGTTAAAAGAGATGAAAAGAAAAGAACGATGGGAGAAATCGTTACTATAATTGGTCATAAAAATGATGTTGGTGTAGATATTTTATCGTATGTATATAAGTATGAATTTAAACCTAACTTTCCTGATGATGTTATGTTTGAAATAGATGCTATTCCTGATAGTGTATTAGAAAGTGAATTAGAGGGTAGAGTTGATTTAAGAGATAAAAAAGTATTTACGATTGATGGGGCTGATACTAAAGATATAGATGATGCTATTTATTGTTATAAAAACGAAGATAATACATATACATTAGGTGTTTGTATTGCTGATGTATCTCATTATGTAAAAATGGGAAGTAAAATTGATGTTGAAGCTTATGAAAGGGGTACTAGTGTTTATCTTGTAGATAGAGTATTACCAATGCTTCCACATAAACTTTCAAATGGAATATGTTCATTAAATCCTGAAGTGGATAGATTAGCTTTATCTTGTATTATGAAAATTGATAATAAAGGTAATGTTATAGATTATGACATATGTGAAAGTGTTATTAGAAGTAGAAAAAAAATGACTTATGATGCTGTTAATAGTATTTTAGAAAATAATGTAGTACCTCCAGGTTATGAAGAGTTTGTTGATGATTTAAAACTTATGAATGAATTATCTAATATTTTGAGAAAGAAAATGGTGGCACGAGGATACATTGATTTTGATACTAAAGAAGCTAAGATATTAGTAGACGAAAATTGCCATCCATACGAAATAAAATTAAGGGAACAAAGAACTGGTGAAGAATTAATTGAAAATTTTATGATTGTCGCTAATGAAACGGTAGCGTCTTCTATCTTTTACCGAAGCGATGATGTCCCTGGAATATATCGTGTTCATGATAAACCAAATGAAGCCAAATTACAAAGTTTTACAGAATTTTTATCAAGTCATGGATACAGCGTCGTAGGTAAAAAAAGAGGAAATATAACCGTAAAAGATTTACGAAATATTATCGATCAGATAGATGATGAGCGAGTAAAGCCAATATTAAATGAACTATTAGTTAGATCAATGGCTAAAGCAGTATATTCAAATGAAAATATTGGGCATTTTGGATTAGGAAGTAGATGTTATAGTCATTTTACTTCACCAATTAGAAGATATCCAGATTTGGTTTTACATAGATTAGTAAAACTTTATAATGGAAGTTATGATTATGATTTAATTGACTATTTTAAAAAAGAATTACCAATAATTTGTGAACACACCTCAGAAAGAGAAAGAGCAGCTGATTCTTGTGAACGTGATGTTGATAAAATGAAGATGGCTGAATATATGGAAGACCATATTGGAGAAGTATTTAAAGGGGTTATATCAGGTGTACAAGAATTTGGAATATTTGTAGAACTTCCAAATACAGTTGAAGGGTTAATTAGAGTTGAAGATTTACCAGGTTATTATACATATAATGAAAAAGCAATGACTTTATTTGATAAAAAGTCAAAGCGCCGATTTGGTTTTGGTGATGATATTACTGTTAAGGTAGTAAAAGCATCTAGAGAAACGTCAACAGTGGACTTTGAATTAGTTGAAGATAATAAATAACATAAAGAGAGGACTTGTTTATGGGAACTAAAATAATTGAATTATTAAGTTCCAAAAAGAATAATAATTTAACACTTGAAGAAATAAGTGTATATTTAGGGGAAGATAAGGAATACATATTTAAGGTATTAGCACTTTTGGAACAACAAGGAATTATATTTAAACAAAGTAATAATAAATATATTCTTGTTCAAAATACTAATTTAAAAAGGGCTACAATTAAATTTACTACCAAAAAAGGATTAGTAGCTATTTTAAGCGATAATACGCAATTGCAACTTACACGTAAAGATTATAAAAAATTAAGAAATAATGATTTAGTTTTAGTAGAACCATATACGCAAAGTGGCATGGCTAAAGTGGTAAGGATATTAAATAAGACTAATAAAAATTATATTGGAGAAGTAATAGAAGAAGAAAACCAATATAAGGCAATTAGTGAAGACGGAAGAAGTATTAATTTAAAAGAAGAATATCCAATTGGTACGAAATTATTAATAGACAGTAATACTGATATGGTACTAGAAGTAATTGGACATAAAGATGATTATAGTACTGTAATAAAAGAAGTATTACTTCAAAATGGATTTCCTATATCTTTTAAAGATGAGTATTTAAAAGAATTGGAAGCAATACCAACGTCTTTATCTGATGAAGACATAATAGATTTAAAAAGTAAGAAATATTTAGATATTACTACATTGCCAATTATAACTGTAGATGGAGCAGATACAAAAGACTTTGATGATGCTGTAGGATATTTGGATAATAATATTTATATTTCTATTGCAAATACTTCAAGATATTTTAAAGAAGGATCATCAATATGGGATGAAGCGTTAAAAAGAGGAATATCAGTATATCCTCCGGGAACAGTCAACCCCATGCTACATCATAAATTTTCTAATGGAATATGTTCGTTAGTTCCTGGAGAGGCTAGAAGTTCACTATCTACAAGTATTCAAATAGATAAAAATGGGAAAGTACTATCATATAAGATATTTCCAAGTATAATAAAGAATCAGAAAAGAACTACTTATGAAGAAGTAAATGAATATTTAGAAAATGAAACTGTCATAGATGGGTATCAAAACTATTTAGATTTAATAGAAAATCTATATGAAAGAGCAATGGTAGTTAAAGATAAAATGTTAAGAGAAGGATTTTTGAATTTTTCTAGTACGGAAGTAAAATATTATTTTGAAAATGCCCAAGTTATAAAAATAGATAAAAGACATCAAGGAAAGGCAGAAGAGTTGATTGAATTTTTAATGATTTTAGATAATATGGTTATGGTTGATTATTTTATTAAAAATGAATTACCATTTATAGCTAGAAATCATGAAGAACCTAATTATGAAAAATTAAAATCTTGGAGTATGCTTCTTAGAAAAAGAAATTATAAAGCTATCGTTTCCGATAAATTAAAACCTGAAGAAATTATGCATAATAGAAAATTATATGAAGGAAATTTTGATATGGAAGTATTAGACAGAATAGCTATTAGATGCCAATCTAAAGCAAGATATAGTTCTGTTTGTGAAGGTCATTACGCTTTAGGTTCTATTCCTTATGCTACATTTACTTCGACAATTAGAAGACTTCCTGATTTTATAAATCAAAGAATATATTTTGATTCTATTGAATATGGAAAAGATTATGCAAGAAAAAAATGGGCACCAATTGTACCTCTTTTAGCTAATATTGCAAATGATGCTGAAACTAGAGCAGAGAAAGTTGAACAAAAATTAGATGATATAAAGATGGCTGAATATATGGGACAATTTATAGGTTGTGAATATACAGGTGTTGTATCAGAAGTATCTACTTCATATATAAAAGTATTACTACCTAATATGTGTGAAGGTAAAATAAAATTATACGATAAAGAATATAGATTATGTAAAAATGGTTTCACATTATTAAATTGTGAAACAGGTGAAAATATTTTAATAGGAGACCAAATAAACGTTAAACTAAAAAAGGTTAATAAAATAACAGGGGAAATAGAATTATTAAATAGCAAGGAGAATAAGAAGTATGAAAAAGAAAGCAGTAAAACGAAAAAGAAAGTTAAAAATAGACAGAATAATTATAGCCATTACGGTATTGGCTATAGCAATTATCGGAATATATTTTCTAGTAAGTAGTTTAACTAATAAAAATGACGACAATAATGATGTAATCGCAGGTAATAAAAATGAAAATAAAGAAGAAACTTATAAAGTATCGATGGTAATGGTTGGGGATAATTTAATTCATTCTAGTATATATAATGAAGCTAATAGAAATGCTAATTATGATGGATATGATTTTAAACCGATGATTACGATGATAAAGGATAAGGTTAAAGGTTATGATTTAGCATATTATAATCAGGAAACTATCTTAGGAGGAAGTGAAATAGGACTTTCTGATTATCCAACATTTAATTCTCCATATGAAGCAGGAGACGCAATGTTAGATGCTGGATTTAATATAGTTTCCCTTGCTACTAATCACACAATAGATAGAGGAGAAAAAGCAGTTCTTAATTCATGTGAGTATTGGGAAACAAAATCTGATGTGTTAACCGCAGGTAGTTATTGTAGTGAAGAAGATAGAAATGAAGTAAAAGTAATGGAAAAAAATAACATTACTTATACAATGTTAAATTATACTTATGGTACAAATGGTATAGCTATTCCTAATGGTAAAGATTATTTAGTTAATGTTTGGCCAATGGATTATAATGCTGATTATGGAGAAGGATATGAAGCTTTTAAAGAAACAGTAAGAGAAGATATAGAAAGAGTAAGAGATAAAGTAGATGTATTAATTGTAGCAATGCACTGGGGAGTAGAATATACACATACTCCAACTAAATATCAAAAAGATGCTGCAGAATTTTTAGCATCTTTAGGAGTCGATATTGTAATAGGAACTCATCCACATGTTGTGCAACCAGTTGAGTGGATTGATGATACAATTGTATTTTATTCGTTAGGAAACTTTATATCTGCTCAAGAACAAAGTGATAACTATAATAAAATGGTTGGACTTATGTCATCATTGGATATTACTAAAACGGTAAAAGGTGATGACGTTGATATTAAAATAGATAATATTAATAATGAACTAATATTTACATATTATCAAGGATATCGTAATTTTAAAGTAATACCATTTAGTGAAATAAATTCAACGTATTTACCTACATATGAGAGTGTATATGATAAATATAGTGAAGCAGTCAAAATGTATGATGAAACAATGCCAGTCGTTGCATTATCTTAGAAAATACTAGTAATTAATTTACTAGTTTTCTTTTTTATGTTATATTATATCTAGGATGTGATATTTATGGAAATTATCAATAGAAAAGCAAGATTTGACTATGAAATAGAAGATGAATATGAAGCAGGTATCGTTTTAAAAGGAACGGAAATAAAGTCAATTAGAAATGGTAAAGCTAATATTAAAGATAGTTATGCAATTATTAGAAATAATGAATTATATTTACTAAATACTCATATTTCTCTATATGAAGAAGGAAATAGATTTAATCATGAAGAAACAAGAACGAGAAAATTACTTATGCATAAAAGAGAAATACTTAAGTTAAAAGATAAGATAGAAAAGGAGGGATATACTCTAATACCTTTAAAGATGTATTTTAAAGGAAGTATTTTAAAAGTACTAATAGGTCTTGCTAAAGGTAAGAAAAGTTACGATAAAAGAGAAGCAATTAAGAAAAGAGATACAGAAAGAGAAATGCAAAAAATAATTAAATATAGGTAGGGAGAAATATGAAGATTTTATTATATACAGAAGGACTTAAAAAAATAGGTAAATCAGGTTTAGGAAAGGCTGTTAAACATCAAATTAATGCCTTAAAAGAAAATAATGTTGATTATACATTGGATCCTAAATGTACAGATTATGATATAGTGCATATAAATTTTTACGGACCTAAATCATATTTTTTAGCGAAGAAAGCTAAAAAAATGGGAAAGAAAATTGTATATCATGCCCATAGTACGGAGGAAGATTTTAGAAATTCTTTTATATTTTCTAATCAGTTATCTAAATTGTTTAAATGGTGGATATGTAAATGTTATAAACTAGGAGATGTAATTATAACCCCAACAGAATATTCAAAAAGATTATTAGAAAATTATAATTTAGGTAAGAAAATTTATGCTATATCTAATGGAATTAATATGGAATTCTTTGAAAGAAATATAAAAAATGGTGAAAAATTTCGAAAAGATTTTGGATATAGTACGGAAGATAAAGTTATTATGGGAGTAGGATTATATTTAGAAAGAAAAGGAATTTTAGATTTTGTTGAACTTGCTAAAAAAATGCCAGAATATAAATTTATTTGGTTTGGTTATAGTCCCTTATATGCATCTCCTAGGAAAGTAAGAAAAGCAGTTAAAACGAAACTTCCTAATTTATATTTTGCCGGTTATGTAGAACCAGAAGTATTAAGAGGAGCTTATTCTGGTGCTAATCTTTATTTATTCCCAACTTTGGAAGAGACTGAAGGTATTCCGATATTAGAAGCATTAACAGAAAAAATTCCTTCAATAGTAAGAGATATACCTATATTTGATGAATGGTTAATTGATGGCAAAAATGTTTATAAAGCTAAAAATACAGAAGAATTTGAGAGTAAAATAAAAGGAATTTTAGAAGGGAAACTAAAAGATGTAACAGAAGAAGGATATAAAGTAGTAAGTGATAGAGAAATTAAAGCAGTAGGTAAAAAATTAATTCAAGTATATAAAGATTTAATGAATAATAAAATATAAAGGAGAGATTTATGAAAAAAATTATAATGGGGTTTATGGTTGTTATTCTATTAAGTGGATGCGCTAAAGAAGAAAAAGATATGTGTACTTATAATATAGAAGAAGGTAAAAGCCTTACTAATAGTAATTATAAAAATGATATAAAGACCTGTGAAAAAGTAAATTATGTATATGATGAATATGATTTAAAAATTGAAACTGTACCAACTTCGAATAAATTGGGATTTACAATGACATTATATTATAATGATAAAGTTATAAATAATAAATTTGCTGATGTTGAATTTGCTGGTGCTACAGTGGTTAAAGTAAATGATAATATATTTGTTCGACCATTTACGGGCATGCAAGACTTTAATAGTTATTTGATTGTCTTTGATAAAGATGGTAAAGTTTTAAAAGAATTAGAAAGAGTACATGTTAAAGAAATAAAAGATGATTCGTTTAAGGTCATGGAATATAATATTTATTCTATTGGAGGATATAATTGTTCCGAATATGAAGATAAAGAACAAGTTGCATATATGGAAAATGTATATTCAACTAGCACCTTAGAACTTATAGATAGCACTGAATATAAAATTAAAGATGTATGTTATTAATTTAAAATTTTAGTTATTTTTTCCTTTCTTCATCATATAGTTATAATGTAAAAAAGAAAGGAATGATAAAATAATTATGGAAACACTTAAAGTAGGAACTAAATCAAATCCTAATTCAGTTGCAGGAGCACTTGCTAATGTTTTTAGAGAAAAAGGAAGTGTTGAAATTCAAGCAATCGGGGCTGGGGCATTAAATCAAGCGATTAAAGCTATTGCTATTGCAAGAGGATTCGTGGCTCCCACAGGAAAAAATTTAATATGTATTCCAGCTTTTACTGATATAGTAATTGATGGAGATGAAAGAACGGCAATTAAGTTAATTGTAGAAGCAAGATAAATAATTGTACACACATACAAATATGTGTGTATTTTTTTATGTAAAATTAATTATATAAAGAAAATAATAAAGATTTTATTAGATATTTGTTAGTATGTTATAATATTTTTAACGAAGTAAAATCTTTTAAATAAACATATATAAGCAACTAAACCAACAGTAGAGAACAAATTACCTAATATTATAGTATAATTATTTTGAGGTGGAAATCTTATGGATAATAATAAAATTGGAAAATTTATTGCATTTCTTAGAAAGAAAAAAGGATTAACTCAACAAGAATTAGGTGATAAATTATTTGTAACTGATAAAGCAGTAAGTAAATGGGAACGAGGGTTGAGTTTACCCGATATAACAATTTTAGAAAAATTAGCAAATGAATTAGATACAGATATTTATAATATATTGCAAATAGAAAACAAGAACAATATTGATGTTGAAAAAATATTACAAGAAGAAAAAATAAAAATAAAAAGACAAATATTAAAAAGATTAACAGTAATAATAATTCCAATCATTCTTGTTATTTGTGGTATTTTATTTAAACTTATACCTTTTGGTTATGATACTATTCATGTTAGATATAATCATAATGAAAACAAGTTAATTGATTTAGGAGTACCTAAGTTTTCGTTTTCTATGAAGAATAATGATAATAGTTATTCTTATAAAAGTTTTAGAGGAAAAAGTATTTTAAAAAGCGAAATAAAAAGTTATTTAAATACTTTAGAACACATTTCTTGTAATGATACTACATATTTTTATGATTCTATTGCTAATATTACTATTGTTGATTATTCAGTTGAAGGTAATTTATTATACAACACTATTTCTTATCATGTTAGAAATGGAAATTATTGTGATTCTTTAGAAGTAAAAGAGTATGCAGAAAAATTAGGAGCATTAAATGTTATTCGAACATTATATGCAGAAAAATCTAATTTAATAATTTATTTTGATCCTAGCTTAAAGATTAAAGATAATAAAAACAATTGGGAGGCATCATTAGAAATTTATTATCTTGATGAAGAAACAAGTAAAGTTATTGAAAAATCAAAAGGAACCTTTGAAATAAAAGATGATGAATTAATTTATTATCGAACAGAAATATTAGAACATGAAGATAGTGTAGAAATTCCAAATATTTCTAATTTTGTTATAAAAGAACAAAAATTAATACTTAAAGATAATTATCTTGAAAACTATGAGAAAGGTATTATTTTGAAGTGAGGTACAAATTATGAAAAAGATTTTTAATAAGATAAAAAATAATATATTTTTGACAGATTTAATTTTTATGATATTTAATATACTTCTTAATATTATTTTTTACATATTTAATATAAGATTTAGATTATGGTTTATTATTTTAATAATTATAATATCAATATTAGGATTTATTATTGGAATTATTCAATTATTATATAAAGCATCTGAAAATAAGAAAACTATTATAATATTTTCACTTTTATATGTTGTGTGTATGATAATATTTATTATTATTGTTATGCCATTTATAAGTTTTGTATCATTTTTCTGTTATCGTCCTGAACATACTGTAATTTTAGATGAAAAAAAGTATGTAGCAGTTGTCAATTCGTTTCTTTATGTTGATGTTGATTATTATGATTATTATGGACCATTACTAATGGGAACAAAAGTAAGAGTGCATGGTTATTTTGGAGAAGGTGGATTTGATCCTTTTGTTAATTTTAACAATGTTAATAATGTTGAATATACCTATTATGATAGTAATGAAAAAATAATCTCTAAAAAAGAAGAAAGATTTATTAGAGATGATGATGGTAATATAATAGATAGAGACATTTACGAAAAAGATATTAATGATGAAAATAAATATAATGAAAATGATAATTATATATTACCAGAACATGAAGAAGTATTATATGAAAAAAAATTTAATGAAACAATATTAAGATTTGGAAAAGTTGATAGTGGACTGGGACAAAATATTTTAGTTCATGTTTTAAGAAGTAGAGATAATGGGAAAAATTTCTATGTAATATCAGATGATCTTATTAAAGTAAGCAATGAAGCAAAATTTGTGTTTTTAAATGAGAATTTAGGGTTTGCAATATCTACTGGTAAAATCTTTTTAAAACAAAATGTTAATAGTATGTATGTAACTAATGATAGTGGAAAAACTTTTCAATCTTCTAACTTTAAATATGAGAATGATAATGTTACTTATTTAGATGTAGTAGATCTTCCTTACTTTGAAAATAATACATTAAAAATAAAGTGTTCAGCATATCAATTTAATTCAGATATAGGAAAATATGAAGATAAAGAATTAATATTTATTAGTAATGATAATGGATTAAATTGGAAATTAGACAAATAGTTTGAAAGTAAGGAAGTTGTCAAAAAACATTGTAAAGATTAAGAAGATTTTGAATTTTGTATTTATAATGAAATTATGGAAAAATGATGAAATAGATTTATAAAGGAGTATTATATTATGAAGAAAAGTATGATTATAACTTTAATAATATTTGTTACTATATTAATTATAATTAGCTTAATTGGTTTATTTTTCTTTATTGCTTTAAATTATGATGATGAGGTAGATGAAAGACTTTATGAAGATTTAAAACTAGTATCTTTTCACAATGAATACGCTTTAGCGGTTGAAAAAGAACTCGCGATGACAACCCAATATGCTGTTTTTAAAAATACTGAATACAGTACATATAGAAAAATATTTTCTATACCCATATCTAGTTCAATAGAAGGAAGATTTGTTTGCTGGAACAATGATAAAATTTATATACTTGAGACTTACGGTGAGTTTACTTCATATAATTTAGATGATGGCACTATTGCAGCTAATACAAATTTATATAGCTTATTAAAACCATTTAAAGGAAGACTTGATAGTATTTTAGGAATAGATGATAATTATATATATATTGAATATTCACATAATGCAAATAAATATCATGGTAAAATAGATTTAGATTTACAAGAAATAATTGAAATACAAGAAGAAGATATTCCAGAAAACTTAAAAAGATAAAGTTATATTTGATGGAATATATTTGATATACAAATTCAAAAATAAGTTTTTTGTGTAATAGATTTCAACTAACATTTGAAAAAAAAATAATAATATGTTATACTTTTTATGTAATAGTCTTTATAATTAGTTAAAATTAATGATGATAAAAGTATTTTTGTCATATTAGTTTTATAATAATATGTAATGGTATTAAATCTTATGATGACTCTTAAAAAATAGGAGGAGCTAATGTGAAAAATAAACTAAATACAATTCTTACAATTGTAATTTCAATAATAATGAGTATATATATTTATTTGTTAATAAATGTTAATATATTTAATGAATTAAATTTTATTAATGTTTTAATTATTGTGTTTTATGTAATTATATTTATTTATAATATTAAGTTGATTTTAAAAAATAATTTAATTTTTAAAATAATTCAATCAATTCTTTTAATTATTATGCTAATATCAATGTTTAATTTATCAGTAAAAGTATTGATAATTATTTTGGATGGAAATGTAACAGAAAAAGTAGAATATTCATTTTTTAATAGTAGCGATGAAAGTATTGTTGTAGAAAAGCATAATCATACAGATAGTGATGGTGTAAGAGTTGTAAGTTATAAAAGATATTTTGGATTGGGATTTAGCTGTAATTCGGAAATATATGTTGATACTAATATAGATAATATTAATCTAGATGATAATAATATAAAAAAAGCAATATCTGAAGTTGCAAGTTTAAAAAAATATCAAAGATGTTTCTTTAATCAAGATAAAAAGAAATATGGATTTCTTGATTTAAATGTATAAGAAAAAATATAAGTTTCATTATAAAATAAACACTATATATATAATAAATTCCTTGAAATAAAGATAAAAATAATTATAGATTAATTGAAATATGATTAATATTTTAAGATTAAAAAGAATAATTACTAGATATTTAGATTATTTAATATTTTAATTCTTGGTTTATTTGTTGGGGATTTTATGGCCAGAGTAGCTAACATAAATTTTAGTGTAATAATAAGAAGTAGGAGAAATTGTAAACATTAATTCATGATATTAGAACAATTAAATTGAGTAAATTATAGTTTTATTATAAAAAAATCCTAAAAAGAAAATTTGTACTTAACTAATAAATGTATTAGATTTTCTCTTAAATTTTACAATTATAATTAGTTATGATAAAATTATAATTGTAGAGAACTTCTATTTAATAATGTAAAGTGAGGTAATTATGAATAAAGATAAATTATTATATTCTTGTAAAACTGAAGAAACATTAGAAGAATATATAGAATATTATTTGAAAATATTTAGACTTGATTTATTTAATTTATTTGTTTGTGGATTTTTTGTTATGCTACCTTCAATATTAAATTTTATAGAAAATAATTCAATAAGCTATAGTATAGTTGTTCCAATTACTATTATGCTTTTAATTATTTGTTTTAATAAACATATAACAAAATTTTGCATAAAACTATCTTATATGTTTGATATTAAGAGTAAAAATTCTCCATTAATTTATAATATAGAATTTTATGAAGATTATTTAATAAAACAAGGGAAAAAATCTACTAATAAATATAACTATAATGAAATAAGAAACATTATTGAAACTGATAAAGCAATTTATTTACAATGTAGACCATTTTATCAAATCATTGTTATAAAAAAGAATAATGAAAATCACGAAATAATAAAATTTATGAAAAAAAATTTAAATATTAATGGGTAGACTTAAAATATGCTCAATTGCAAAAGTAAATTCCACTTTGAATAAGTAAATTCCACATAAGAGGTGAAAAATTACTATAATTTTTAAAATATAGTGATTTTTTTGTGATTTTTTGAAAAAAATATAGTAAAATAATATCAATAAGTTATTATTTATATATTTTATTGCATACCGAAAAGAGGTCGAGCTTATAAATTTTTTTTTGAAATTGGAAGTTCCACCCCATGATATTTGCAATAAATTATAATGGTGCTTATTTGTCCTATCGGACAGATATTACTTTCTTTTACATAAAAGAAAGTAATCAAAGAAACTGGCAAATGATATAATATCTCTCGCCGAGGGGCATTCTTTCTTATAAGAAAGAATCAAAGAATTTTAAACTATTAATTCTTTCTTAATAGATTTGGCGAAAGATTAATATCATTGGGATTTATTTCGATAATCCCTAATTTGTTGGCAATATCATTGCCATATAATAAGTTAAATAATTGAATAGGGCTACAATTATTTAACTTTTTTCTTTTATAAGAATTAATGTTAGACATTAGTTTGTTAATATCTTCTTGAGTAAAATCGTCAAACGAAGTCCCTTGAGGTAAAACTCTTCTTATCATTTCATGATTAACTTCGCAAGAACCTTTTTGATCAGATCTACCAGGTTCACAATAAAATATTTTTGTCCTTTGTTCCCCGGTATTTGGACTGTATTCAATTTCAAGAGGATTAGAAAATTCAGAACCATTATCAGTTAGTATAATTATAAATAATTTTTTAAATATATTAATTCCTAATATATTTTCAATATAATTAAATATATCTATAACTGATTGGGCATCGTTACGTTCTCTAATAAAAGCTAACATAAAAGAACAATTTACAAAATGTAGTGTTAATAATACTTTGCCACCTTTTGTTCCTTCTACAGTATCTATTTCTACAATATTAACATCAGGATTGTTCTTTATATAATTTAAAAAGTCTTCATATCTTCTACCATCTAAACAATTTTTATCTATTTTATAATATGTTTTTCTCTTTGGGATCTTTCTAAATTTAACTTTTCTGATTAAATCAATATTTTTAATTTTTAATACCCCTAAATCAATTAAATTATATATTTCTTTCTCAGAACACATTATTAAATTTTTATTATTTATAAAAGCATGATGTATTGATTGTTTTTGCTCTTTTATAAGTGGAATAAGTATGTTGTTTAAATTTTGAATTTCTTCCTCGGAATAGGTTATTCCAGTTCGTGCTTCCTTTAAGTTATCTTTATATTCATTATTTGCATAAATACCATCATATATTTGTTTACTTAAAGTACAAGATTGCTTTTTTGAACAACCATTACATACATACGGTGGTTTTAGTAATTTAACACATACTTCTTTTTGGTAATGAGTACAGTTCTTCTGATTACATTTAACTCCTTTTTCTTTAAAATTACAATTCTTCCTATTAATACAATCAAAAAATGGTCTTCCTACAGCTCCAGAATTTTTATAAATGATATGATTTTTTATTTCCTTGGATACTGTTGTACAATCTTTCTCTATAATTTTTCCTATTTGTTTAAAAGATAAATTTTCTTTTAAACATTTTTCTATTTCAAGTCTATCATCAAGTGATAAATGTTTATTCTTCATAATAACATAAGCTCCTTCCAAAAAAGAATAAGCACCATCAATTTTTATATTATACATTATTGTAGACTTAAATTCTACACTTTCGGTTTGTAGACTTAAATTCCATTTTTTTTAAATCGGTGGTGGAATTTACTTTTGCAATTGAAGCTATTTATTTTTTTTTGAAAAAATAATAAAAAAGCATTCTACAACATCTTTTTTTATGATATACTATATTAGGAGAAATTAGAGGTGTTTAATTAATGAATTATCTATCTTTAGATAAAGAGTATAAAAGTATTGTTGAAAGTATATTAGAAAATAAAAAATTTATAGAAATAAATAATTGTAAGCATCATGGTATAACTAGATTAGAACATTCTATTAGAGTGTCATATTTTTCATATAAAATTAGTAAAAAACTTCATTTAAATACTTATGAAGTTACTAGAGCAGGATTATTACATGACTATTTTGCTAATGATGATTTATCTTTAAAATCTCAAAAGGTAAGTGCTTTTACGCATCCTAAGAAAGCTTTAGAGAATGCAAGTAAAGATTTTAATTTAAGCGATATGGAAAAAGATATTATTTATTCACATATGTTCCCTTTAGTGCCAACAAGACCACCTAAGTATTTAGAAAGTTGGTTAGTGAGTTTTGTTGACAAAGGTGTAGCTACTTATGAATTTTCTATGTCATTTTTGGATAAATATTTGTTTAGGTATCAATATTTAATGTTGTTATTTATAATATTTTTAAAAAGAGGACTTTAAAAAAAGAATTGAGGTGTCAATTCTTTTTTAATATGGACGAAATGGTGGATAAGGATATGGTGGTGGGTATGGTGGATATACTGGGTATGGTCTAGGGTAAAAATTAGGAGCTAATAGTCCACCAGTTATTCCTCCTAAGATAAATGGCCCTAAAAAACCTCCACCAATAAATCTATTATTAGAATTATAACTGTTGTTGGGTATATATTTATAATTTATTTGTCTATTATACATATAAATTCTCCTCTCATTATAGTATATTTGTTTATAATTTAATGGTGATAATTTAACTAATTTTAATTTAAAAAAAATAATTAAAAAGTATTTGAATTTATATATTTTTTTGGTATAATTAATTAAGAGTAGGTGTCTATATGCGAAAATATATTTTATTGTTATGTATAGCTATTCTATTAACGGGATGTACAAGGGTAGATAATCAAGAAGAATATAGCAAGATATCTAATGAAATAATAAATAATTCTACGAGATTAACTAATACTACTACTAAAGGTTATAAATATTATTTACCTAAAGGGGCAACGCTTATATATAATTCTAATTTTAATCAAAAAATTCGAATTTTAGAGCATGATCTATATTTGTATGTAGATATTGTAAGTTATTATTATAAAAAGAGTTTAACTATAAATAAGAGTGAATTTAATTATTATTTTAGTATGATTGCTAATAAAAATAAAAGCGGATATATAGGTATAAATAAAGAAGATGATAGTTATTTTGTTAAAATAGTATATAATTATGCTAAAATTGAATTTTATACTGATAAAGAAAATTTATCTAATTTAGTAGCTTACGCAACGTTAATTGCAGCTAACATTGAATATAATGATATATTAATTTTAGAAATAATAGAAGATAATGATATAAAAAGTAGCGATACAATTTATAGTATATTAAAACCAAATGATAGTGAAAGTAAGTTTAATGAATATCTAGAAGAGTATGTCCAAGAAGATG
This sequence comes from uncultured Bacilli bacterium, assembly GCA_944359705.1. GTDB lineage: Bacteria > Bacillota_I > Bacilli_A > RF39 > UBA660 > CALVVX01. Next base: position 45,714 of record CALVSZ010000001.1, read on the forward strand.
AGAAAATAGAGGCATTGCCTGATGAATACTAAAAGAAAGAGGTGCCATTATGGGGCTATTAGATAAACTAAAAAATTTATTTACTGATGAAGAAGAAATAATTGAAGAAGAAGAAATAGATGTTGAAGATGCTGAAGAAGAGGAAGTAGAAGAAAATAAACTTCCAACATTTATGAGAGAAAAAATAGAAAGAGAAGAAAAACAAATTAATATTTTAGAAGAGAAAGCTAGAGAAGAAGAAAAAGAATTAAGTGATAGAAATTTAGCAAGTAATAATAATAGTTTTAAATTCCCAATAGCATTTGAAGATAAAGATTTTGAAATTGGCAGTTATAGTGATCAAAATGTTATTAAGAAAGAAAAAACGATTGAGGTAAAAAAAACAGTATCTGAATTATATACAAAAAAAAGTGATAATAAAAAAGATAAGAAGCCAGCATTTAAAGCTACTCCAATTATTTCTCCTGTGTATGGTATTCTAGATAAAAACTATAAAAAAGAAGAAGTAAAAGCTAAAAAAGAAAGTGATTATGAAATAAAAAGGCCTTCTAAAAAAATTGATTTTGAAACAGTTAGAATGAAAGCTTTTGGTACACTTTCTGATGAAATTACTGATAATTTAGTATTAGATAGTTTCAATAGTATTAAAGAAGCAAGTGAAGTAGAAGTATGTCCTGATGAAGATTTACTTAGTGATATGATTTCTGAAGATAAAAAAGGTGAAACAATAGCTACAGCAGAAGAAAACTATTTTGATTTTGGAGTAGAATACGAAGCTAACAAAGATAGAGAAAATGAAAAAAATGAAGTTAAAATAGTTAACCATAATGATGAAGAAGTTACTTCTGAAAAAATTGAAGTAAAAGAAAGTAATAATAAAAAAGAAAATGATAATAATAATGATGTAGAACTTACTGATGATTTATTTAACTTGATTGATTCAATGTATAAAGAAAGGGACGATTTATAATGGAATTATTGGAATTTTTACAAATTTTATTATACATGCTTGGTTCTATATTGTTAGTAGTTTTAATAGTATTAGGTGTAAAGTTAATCATTACTATGAATAAAATAGAAGTAGTAGTTGATGATATTAGTATTAAAGTAGGTAAGTTAAATGGATTATTTTCAGTAATTGACGCTACTACTGATAAATTATCAATGCTTAGTGATAAAATGGTAGATGCAGTAAGTGTTCTTATTAGAAAAATATTTAAAAGGAAAAAGAGAAAGGATGATATTGATGAGCAAGAATAAAAAAAGTGGTATTGGTAAATTTGTATTAGGTGCAGCCGTTGGAGCAGGTTTAGGATTATTGTTTGCTCCAAAAAAAGGAAGTGAAACTAGAAAAGATTTAAAAAAGAAATTTGATGAATTAGTAGCTAAAATTAAAGAAATAGATGTAGAAGAAGTAAAAAATGAATTTTTTCAAAAAGTAGATGCCATAAAATTAGAATTAGAAGATTTAGATAAAGAAAAAGCGCTTAAAATTGCTAAAGAAAAAGGTGAAGACTTAAAGAAAAAAACAGAAGAGTTATTAGCGCTTGCCAAAGAAAAAGGTACGCCTGCATTAGAAAAAGCAGCAAGAGATTTAAAAGATAGAACTATTGATGCTTTAAAAGAAATAATTAATAAGTTAGAAGCAAGTAAATAGAAATTAGAAACTTTATGTTTCTTTTTTTTCATAAATTTTATAGTATAATAATCTACGAGGTGAATAATATGGTGGATAAATATCATTTAACAAAAGATCAAAATTTATTTTTGGCAAAAAAAGTTTTGGTATCTAATATCTACAACAGTGTAAGATTAGAAGGTATTAATACAACATATCCTGATATTAAAACTATTTTAGAAGGAGTTAATGTACCAACTTTAAAATTAGATGAAATAAATTGTATATTAAATTTAAGGGATGCCTGGAATTTTGTATTAATTAATATTGATGATGAAATAGATTTAAATTTTATTTGTAAAGTAAATCCGTTTGTTTCAAGAAACGAATCGTTAGAATGGGGAGTTTTAAGAAATGGGCGTGTTGGTATTAATGGTGTTGATTACATTCCAGATATACCTAATATGGATGATGTAAAAAATAATATAAATGATATATTGAATGAAAATAATGCTACTACAAAAGCAATTAAATTGATGCTTTATTTAATGCGTAGTCAAATATTTTGGGACGGCAATAAGCGTACTAGTATGATAATTGCTAATAAAATCTTAATTAGTAATGGTTGTGGTGTTATTACAATAAAAGAATGTGATATAAAGGAATTTAATACATTATTAACTGAATACTATAACACAAATAATGATGAAAAATTATGTTTGTTTTTATATGAAAAGTGTATTTTTGGTTTAGAAATTAATTCTTAGGATAGTGTAACAATTTATCGGAAAACTAAATAGTTGTGTTCGGATAAGCAAGGTTATTTAAAATATAACTAATAGGG
>CALVSZ010000002.1 GCA_944359705.1 uncultured Bacilli bacterium
CATTTTTATCACCATTAGTATTATGACAAATTTCCTTATTTTTTATTCAATGACATTTATAAATATTAATTACATATTTAAATCCTTTATGGTTTGCGATTGCTCTAATTACTGCTTTTGCTAAACTTTGATATTTTTTTAAAACTCTACATTAGCATTACTATCATCTATAACCCCATATTCTACTATTATTGGTTCTGTTTTACCAGTATTTCTGTGAATAAATTACTTCAGCGTCGGGTACTACCTCACGATGGTCAAAATGGAGTTATTTTATATCTAAAATCCCTTGATAATCTAATTTAATTAGCTCATCATTTATCTTTAAATCCAGTCCAATTTGATTATCTAATATATTTCCAAATTTTACTATAACATTACTATCAATAAAGTCAATAAAATTTTTAGTATCAAACATTTCTATGTGTGTTATTTTTGGTTCAGTAGGTAACTCATTATATTCTTTATTTTCTATGTTTTTAAAATCATTAACATTAAAAAAATCCACATAAAAGCTAATATATCTTTTGACTTCATTTAATTCAATATCAATTGTTACTAAAATGAAATACCCTTTTTCTTATTGTATTTTGCATTGGCAAATTTAATTTGAGAAGCATCATATTTATTATTTTTTTAACATATTATATCTACCAACTTAAAATAAATTAATTGTTTTAATTTTAAACTAATTAGTGATTTTCTTAAATTCATCTTTTTCTATTTCTTTTATAGACTTTTCCGGAGTAGGTAAATCTTCCGGCATTGTTCCACCAAGTTTTTTTATAGTATCCCTAACTGCTTTGCCAACTTTAAAATGAGTATTGGTAGCTACTTGTTCATTAGGTTCTTCTTGTTTTTCTAATAAAGCCTCTGTTTGTGTTATTCTAAATATATTAGCACCTAACTCAACACTTCCCATTTTATCAAGTATATCTTCTCTATATCTTAATCCTTTTCTTTTAGCTATATCATTTGCTGTTTCACCATTATATAAGCCTTTATATCCTGCATTGGTAAATTTATCGAAATTCTTTACACCTTTTTCTTTTGCTATTTTATATAATATTTTATTACCATCTTTAGTTTGTTTCCTTCTATACAATCTTTTTTCATTTTCACTTAATCTACTATATTCTTCTTCTGTTAGTTCCATTTTTCTAGTTTGAACAGCAAAATAAGTTTGACCTAAAGCTACTGCTTCAAATTTTGGATTAGCATTTTGAACTATCAAATAGCAAGCATAACGACTCAATTTGTAATCAATGATTGTTTTTGTAGAAACACCAGTTTTTACTATTTTGGTGTTAACACCAAAATTGGAATTAATGTTATTATTACTTTGTGAACAAGATACTTGAGCTTTTTCAATCACCGCTGAAAAATATCGCCACTCTTTATAACCTAATATTTGTTGTAATTCCCTTGCTTCCCAATATTCATTACCATTATCATCTATATGCTTTATATCTTCAAAAGTTTTTTCTTTATATTGTTCTATACTATTCATCTTTTTTTACCTCCTTTATTACTATATTTTCAAATTTTGAAAGTTCTATTATATCATCTTTATTACCAATTCTTTTAATGTACTCATGACCACCATCTACTGCTACACTACCACAAGCACACCTTTTAAAATCATTTACTTCTTTAGATTCAATCATATCACCACATTTTTTACATTTAACTTCATTTATAATTATTTTCTTCATAGTTAATCACCATTAATACTATATCATACATTAGTTCGTTTAACAATAATTTATCTTCATTTAATTAAAACTCTATGGCAAATTGTCCTGAAGTAAATATAAATATTATTTTTTACTTATGCACATGCATAAGTTAGTATTTACTATAAAATTCCCACTAAACTGGCTTAAAAACCAACCTAAACAAATAATTAATTAATTTTTTTATTTAAAATAATTTTAATTATAAATTATTGTATGTTTTCTATAAAGAAAAAAGCGATAATTACTCGCCTATTCTATTATTAAAATTTGACCAATACTTAATAAATTACCTGTTAAATTATTTAATCTTTTTAATTCGTCTACGGTTGTATTAAATTTTCTAGCTATTCCATATAAATTATCTCCACTTTTTACAACATAAGTAGTCTCTGTTATAGATGTAGTAGGTATTTTTAATATTTGACCGATACTTAATAAATTACTTGTTAAATTATTTTCTTTCTTAATAGCATCTACAGTAACATCATAATTTTTAGCAATTGAATATAAACTATCTCCACTTTTTACCGTATATGTAATAGTATTACTGTTTTGCTCATTATTACTATTTGGTATTTTTAACACTTGACCTATACTTAAAGTATCACTTGTTAAGTTATTAGTATTTTTTAATTCGGATACAGTTGTTCCTAACTTATTTGCTATTCCATATAGTGTGTCTCCTTTTTGCACCGTATAAGTATCTGCTATTACTGTAGCACTTGGTAATAATAGTGTTTGACCTATTGTTAATACATCACTTGTTAGTTTATTAATCGTTTTTAATTCAGATACGGTTGTATTATTTTCTCTTGCTATTGAATACAAACTATCTCCTTTTTTTACTACATATATATTCTTTTCACCATCTTGCACATATTTTTCTGGTATTTTTAATATTTGACCTATACTTAAATTATTACTTGTTAAATTATTTAGTTTTTTTAATTCATCAACAGTAGTACCTAATTTATTTGCTATTCCATATAATGTATCTCCTTTTTGGACTGTATATGAATTACTAACAAACCCTTCTGGAGGTATATAATTAAATCCTTTATAATCTGCAACTGCTCTAATTACTGCTTCTGCTAATCTTTGATAATTTTCTTTTAAAAATTCTACATTAGCATTACTATCATCTATAAAACCATATTCTACTATTATTGGTTCTGTTTTTCCAGTATTTCTATGAATAAAATAATAATCTTTACTAGTATCAGATGGTAATCTTCTTTGATAATATTTTCTAGTTGTTTGACCTTCTGCTCCAATAGACTCTAATACTTTTTTAGCAAGAGTATCAGTATTTCTAAGTGCATAAATTACTTCAGCACCGGTACCACCTCCCGCATTCAAGTGATTAGATATTACTATTACATCAGAATTATTTCCATAAGCATTTAATATCTTATTTACCCTATTAGTAGGATCCAAACTAACATCACTATCTCTTGTTAAAGTTACTGGAATACCTAACTCTTTAAATCTATCATACATGTACTTAGATATTAATAAAGTATAATCCTTCTCTAACATATCATTACCTACTGCTCCCGAATCACTTCCACCATGTCCCGGATCTATAACAACTCCCGTTAACTTCCTGTCATAATTCAAGTTAATCACCTCTATAATAATTTATGTATAAAAAAAGAAAATGTATACTCGTTTAAGTATATTATTTCTTTACTTTTTTTAACATCTTTACCCTTTTTATCTAAAATTAATATTTCATTCTCATTTAACATAAAAATCACCACTTAAATTGATTTAATAATTATTGTTAAACATGTGTTACCAAATGACTTTCACGACCACATAAATCTATATCATTTTTATTCAAAATATTGACCTAAATTCTTTATAACATTTTCAAATTCATCCACCATTGCAGGCCTATTTCTAAAATATTTTTCATTTATTTCACTTAATATTGACATTACAACATCACTAGAATTATCCATATTAATTATATGATTAATCTGAATAGCAACATCTCTATATGATTTTCTATTACTTGATTTAGACGCTGAATTAAGACACGAATTTTTATAAATATTTAATAATTCATTATTATATTTTGGTAATAAATATTTTTCATATTCTTTTATATAACCCATATCATAATTACATATATTCAAAAACAATTCATCATACATTTTCTCTTCTATATAAATTTGATTTAAAATTCTATCAACATATTTATCTTTCTTAATTTTTTCTATAATTTTAATTTTTTCTTCATTCCAATCAGTATTAGAATACAATTCCTTAATTTTAAGATAAATATCAAAATCATAACTAGAATACTCATAAAATATATCATATAAAATATTTTTATATTCTTCATTCATTTTATTATCATAATATATTTGAGCTAATTTAAAAGCATATTTTTTACTTTTATAATCATCTTCACATAAATTACTTTTCAATATTTTTATAGCATCATCTAATTTATTTTCTTTAATTAATTCATCAACATACATCATACATATATTTTCATCATAAGAATATTTCTCTAACAATTTAATTATATTTTCTTCCTTATCATTTAATATATATATTTGAATTAAATAATTTACATAATCTTTTCTGCAATAAAAATATTTTTTATCTTTAGAATTATCAAGTGCAGTTTCCAAAGAATTCTTTATTTCATCTAAATATAAATGTTCATTAATAAAATATTCCAATATACTCTTTAAATCTATACCATAATTATATAAATATAAATTTTTAACATCACTTATAACATAGTCTAATATATCTTTAATTAACTTATCATCATTACCTATTATATCCAAAATATCAAATATTATCTCTATACAAGAATCAGCAACCATTCCCGTTGAACCATTCGAATCATCTATCTCAGTTCTAGGAATTGAATCTAATAAAATAGTTACTATTGTAAATGCTGTATTATAATCCTCATTATCGACTAATTTTTTAGCTTCACTAATAAATTCTAACATAACATGCTCATATTTATATGAACTACTATAATCAATAAAGCCATATTTTCTATCCCCACAAGCACGAATAGCATTATATATTTTATTTTCATAACTTTTCTTAGATAACTTAGGAAAAAAATCACTAAATTCAACTCTAAACTTATTTAATAAATCATCATCATTAACCAAACTATTATAAAGAAATTTTCTTATCTTTTTATCATTTATTTTATTAACTATATCTTCTAAATCATAACTTTTATTACTATCAAATACTTTTTCATCATTCAAACAATATAAAACAGCAGCAATATGTTTACAATATTCTCCATTAGCATTATAAGGACAACTACATTCACCATTAATAAATATACCACTATCCATTTCAACTTTCACATTATAATCTTCATTTCCATGTACTATCGCTGTTACATTACCCTTATTATTTTTAACTTTACCAACCTTACCTGAAGTATAATAATCATACCCTCTACTTAAAATATAATCAAAAAATTCATCTTCGAAATCTATTTTCATACACTACACCTATCCTATTTTTTGAACATCTTCATTACACTTTTCTAAACTAAATTCATTTATATCATAATCTCCCCAATCAGTATTTTCACCACTAAAAATATCTCCTAAAGTCCAAACTCCGCCACAATCATCTATTATTCCATATCCTTTCCCTGATAAAACTTCAAATTCATTCTCACTAGTACCGTGGGTTATTTTACTAAGAGTCAAATTAAATTGCCAATTATCTCCCCAGTCATAAATAACTTTCAATTTATTTTTTTCTTTTAAATTCAAATAAAATAATTCAAGGTCACTATAATATTCTCCTAAATATTCTTTTCCTATTTTAACATCAAATGGATGTGATAAATCACCATTCATAGATAAAACTACTTTTTCGCAAAACCTGTTTATTGTTATATTACTATTTACTGAAATTTTTCTTTTAATTTCTTTATTAAATCCCTCTAACGAAACATTAAATATATATTTTTTAGGTAATAGCATATCTTCTTTACTCTTTTTATAATCATCAATTCTATCATTTACTTCATTAACATCAAATCTTTTTTGTAAATATTCTTTTTCACTCTTTAAATAATAAGAGTCATAGTCTTTTCTTTTTTCAGCAAATAATGCTACTAAATAATCACACATTTTATCATCTATTATTCCATATCCTTTTCCCGATAAAACTTTAAAATCCACATTTTTATTACCATTATCTTCTTCTATAAAATTATCTACACTTAAATCAAAATAATAAAAATTATCAAAATTATATCTAATACAAAAAGATTTACCTTTCTTTAAGTTTAAACTTTTTAAAGTTAATTCTAATAAAGTTTTATCATATCTACTTTCTTCTATATCATACGGCCAATATATATTTTTACCATATTCAAGTTCATAAATAGGAATTTTTTTACCATCCATAGAAACTATTACATACTCACATAAATCTGTTAACAAGATATCTTCATCAACCAATATTTGTCTATTTATTTTATCTTCCAATTCACATAAAGTTACATTAAATAATACTTTCATAAAACACCAATCCTAATTTTTATCTATATTATTTTTTATTTTCCAATCTTTTATTATTTGTTCATAATAATAATTTGAATATTCCAAATAATCTTTAAACAGTCCATATCTTCTTAAATTATCGTAAAATTTATCCATATAATCATAATTTCTAAGTGCATAAAACAATGCTTGTCTAATTTCTTTATCATAAATATTCCTTTTTACATATAAAGTCATTATATCTTTATGATTTAAATCATCATAATAAGGAAGCATATAAATATTTAAATCTTTATAATCCGGTATATTTAATTCCTTTATTTCTTCATCTGACAATTCACCATAATTATCTGGAATATATTTTTTTATATAATCAAAAGGTTTAACTATACTATTAATATCAGTTTTATAATATATAACCATTCTATCTTTTATAATTCTTATAATATCAATTAAATTAATTTCTTCATATTCATCTTTTACAGAATTAACATTAATTTTAGACATAAAATTATTATCATTCAAATCAAAATCACGATAATCAAAAAATTCTTCTTCCTCTTCATCATCAATAATAATAGTTGTTGAATAATTTGAATGTCCTAAAACATCAGTTTCATCTACTATTTGCTTTAATTCATAACCACTAACATAATCAATTGCCCCTTTTCCAGCTCCATCAATTATCTTAGGATAATCATCATCCAAAGAAATATTTATACTATCAATAAAATTAATAACAAATTCTATTTTACTTTGATAATTATATTCCAAAATCAACTCTTTATTAACATCAAAATCAATATCTTTTAACATAATCCCCATAGCAGACTTATATTGATTATTATCAAATATTACATTTGCACTATCATATTTATCACTATCATAAGAAATAGTAAAAAATTTATTGGAATATAACTCAAATGATGTCAAAATAAAATATACTAAATCAGCCAATGTATCACTGCTTTTTATTCCTACTCTACGATAAATTTTACTCTCTAACCCTTTTATTCCAACATTAAATATTAATTCTTTATCCATACCATAACTCCACTTATATTATAAATGATAAAACTTAATAGATCTTGAAAGTTCACTATTAACTATTTTTTCAAAATCATTCCCCATCTTTATTCCAAAATTCATAATTACTCCATCATAAATAAGTACATCTTTAAAAGGAAGTATTGTCATTATTACAGTTTCAGGTAAATTTTTATATGAAATAACATTATCTAAATTATCATTTATTCCTTTTATCATATATGTTCTTTCTTTGTTCATAACAGCAGTATATTCTTCATAAAATTTTGCTACAATAAACATATCTCTAATACCTTTTTTAAACTCACAAGTTAATTTCAACTCTTCACTATTAAATTTATAAGGATTTGCTAAACAAAATTCCAAAACAATCACATCTTTATTCTCCCAAAATACATCAATAATATCCGTAATATCATATGGATTTATACCTTTTTTATTATATATTTTATAATTAGATCTTATTTTATATTTATTGTTCGTAAACTCAAGTAATCCAAAATATATTTTATAAAATAACTTAGCATCTTCTCTAGACAAACAAGCATTTTTTTGCTTTATATATTTTTTCTCTTTCTCATATCTATTTTTATTTTCTTCAATTTTAATCTTTTTAGCCTCATTTGGAGTAAATCCATTTAATACTCCACTAGGCATCTCATCCATAGCTTCATCTAATATTTTGAAAAAATTTGTTAAATCACAATTTTTAAGTGCTGGCACATTTGAAATTGCATTCTTTAATGGTTTTCTATCAATATTCAACACTGCAAATTCTCTAATTATATCGAGTGCTGAAGTCCAAAAAAACGGTAATTTTTTTATTTCGTCCAAAAATCTTTTTATTTTTTTATTATTAATATCAAAATCATTATAAAATAAAGTTTTATATATTTTAGAATCTATCGGCAAATCACCTGCTAATCCTTGTTTCATTCTCTCTTCATCTATCTGTTCTTCAATACCATAATAATCTTGATACAACGCTACATATATATTATCTCCCAACCCTTCTATATTTTTAGGATAAATCATTACATAATAATTAAAAACCTTATTATGTAATACATGAGTATATATATCATTTTCACTAATACCACTCATCATAGAACCAAACAAACATACAGTATTTAATAAAGAAGAAGCTTGTATTTTACAATAACTAACTAAAATTTCATTTAAATCATTTAATTTTTTAACAGTTGTCCAATTAACATTTTTAATAGCCAATCTTACCTTATCTATTATTTCATCAGGAATAAATACTCTATCCGGATAATCAGTTTCTACTAAAAACTTGCCATGTAACGTTTTTCTTTCCCAATCATATTTATCATCTAATAATTCCTTCATAGATGAATTTCCATCAAGTATCATCTCTATATACTTTAATTCTCTTACAGTACAAATATCAATAATATTATTATAATCCTCATATACTTTATATATTGCATCCAACATTTTAACAGCTGTTATTTTTTCATAATCTTTAAATGGTTCTACAATCCTTGCATATTGATTATGAACAAATTCTTTTTTATACCATTTTATTCTTTCATACATTTTACTTGTTCTCATTTATTACCACTCCTAACATACATCTAAATAGTCATTAATTTCCATATTCTATCACAATTTGCTATTTACCATTAAAATATATCATAATATGTTCCATTATCAAAATCATCTAATGTTTCAAAAAAATCATCCATACTATCTTTAATAAAAATACACATAAATTTGTAATCATCTACATTAACATAATTATTTTCACTCATATATTGATAAAACTTCTTTAAACTAGCAACCATTTCCTTTATTGAATTTTTTGAAGCCAATAAACATTTTCGAATAAACCATCCATCTATAAAAGAATAAATATCATCTATACCATCTTCAGCCTTAATGACCTCATAATAATTTAAATAATCATTAATATATAAATCAACATTACTTAAATGTTTTCTTATTGTTTTCGCTACTAAACCTTTTTCAATTAACCACTTTTCAAACCCTTTAATAAATTTTTCATTTCTTTTACAATTTTCTTCAACTTTCTTTTCAAAGTCAGTATAATCACTCACATTTTACTCCTATTTTATTTCTATATTTTCTAACGATTCCCATTTAATATATTTTAATATTTTATCGTCTTCAATATGCATAAATTCTAATGGTTTATATTCTTTAAAATAACCCCCACATGCAATTGGCGCTATTTCATTCGGAACAATCCCTATATAATCATCCCCACTGAGCGAATTCTTTATCACATCTACATTATATATTTGTATAGGAATACCATTCTTATTAAAGACATTAAATATTTTAGCTATTTCAATTTTCCTTAAAATTTTACTACCATCAAGCGACAAATAATATCCAAATTCATCATGTCCAACTCGTAAATTAACTCTTGCAAATGAATGGCCTCTTATAATTTCCCACGGATGTCCACCAAACTTTGTATCATCGTTGTACCATTTATCGAACTGAGCACTGTTATTCTCATCAACCTTACTTAATCCTTCATCTCTTCCATCAGCATATTTTAAATATAACTCTTTATTTGTTAGATCACCTATTTCATATCCTATATTTTTATAGACTAAACCGACACATTCAAAATATTTACCTGAAGTCATATTTTTTATTCTATTATCTTGTTTTTTGCTCGCATTTTTTATAAAATAATCCATTTCTTCTTGTGATATTTTATTTAATAAATTCTTTTTATTATCTGGATATAAATTCCAATAATCTTTTCTTTTTATTACTCCAAATCTATTTTTATAAGAATAATTTTCTTTTATATAATCATTATAAGTTCCACTTTCAAGTTTCTTAATACATTCTTTTACTTTGTTTATAAGAAAATCTAATAATTCTTGTAACTGATAATTCGGTGGAATACAATTATCACTATCCATATCAGCATATATTATATTTTTAAAATTAATAGATATCATTCGATAATTTTTATATCTAGTCGAAATCATTTTATACCAATAAATTTCATCTGGATAATCTTCATTAAATCTATCAACAAATTCTTGATATTCTTCAGCATCACAATATTCATTTTCATCATTATAATTAATATATTCTTCTATACTTCCCTTTGGAGCACTAAAATATAACACTTTATATTCATCATCTGATAATGGTTTTATTCTATCAAGTAAATCATATAATATACCTAATTTTTCTTTGAGTAAAACGTCATAACTTTGTGGATTGTAGTTTTTAATATCAAACACATCTATTAAAAAATCTAATTTTGGAGCAGTCATCATAATTATCATCTCCACTATTTTATATATTTATCGATTAATTTTTTAGCTAATTCTTCGCCTTCTGGTGTTAAAGATACTGATTTATTTTTATATTCACTAAAGTATAAATATTTTTCATCCATTAACTTGTTAATAATATCAAACGAATATCCTTTCCAACAAGTTTTAATCTTCGTTTCTTTTGGCATACCATTTTCATCAGCCACATATCCATCTTCTTCCCAAGAAGTTAAATAAATAAGCAATAATGTTAATTCTTCAATATTTTTTTCCATTTACTATACCACCTTCACTACAAATTTTTAAATACATCAAATAATATTTTAATAGTTTCCTTAGCATCATCAATAGTTATTACACTTTCATTATCCATTACATATATTCTTTGCATTTTATTAAAAGCACTAACTAAGCCGTCATTAAACTCTAACTTCATATAATCAAAATCAATTATATCTTTATCTTCAGGAATTCCACCTATTCTAGATTTTTCCTCTTTTCTCTTATAACCTATTAATTTAGTTAATTCAGATTTATTTTTTAATAGTTCTTTTATATCATCATTTTTTATCATAATAGAAATATCATATAAATGTTTAGAAACATCTTCATACATTTCTCTTTCATAATAAAATTCTGCAGCAAATATTTTATCAATAAAGATTCTTTCAAGTTTAATAATTTCTATTTCAAATTCAGATATATTATAATTTTCTTTCAAAATACTTCTTTCTTCTTCTGTTGCATACTTATAAACAAGAGGTTCAATAGTATAAGTAGAAACTGGTTCAGATACAGTAAACGAAGTCGCTTCTATCTGTATTCTTTCTGATTTAAAAAGTTCATTTAAACTAAACAATGAATCATATTTATAAAATGATGTAATACTTCCTTTTTTATCAATTGTTTCATCATCTACTAATATTAAACCATCAATACTATATCCAAGTGCAGACTTTTTTAATCTTGTTTTGTTACTATTATTTGATTCATTTTCGTTCACTTTAACAGTTAAATCAATATCTTCAGAAAATCTATTCATATGATCTAATATTTTATAAACAGCTGTTCCACCTTTAAAATAAGCTTGTAATTCTTTTTGTTTATAAGCTAATTCTTTTAAAACAAGACAAACATAATAATCTTTCTCCAAAATATCATTTCTAATACCAGTTCTACTATTAATATTTAATATTAATTCTTCTAATATTTCTTTATTCAATATTTTCACCTCCTAATTCATATAATCTTTTTATTGGTTTTAAATTATTTATTTTATTAGCGTATTCAAATATCTTTTCAAGTTCTAACTCATTATCTTTAATAAATTTATAAATAATTTCTTTTGCATTATCAACTTCAATTTTTATATTATCCTTATTAATTAACACATCAAAAAGTTGAAGATATTTATAATTATCATCATTAATTTCAATTTTAGGTCTTCTAATAGTAACACCTAAATTCTTATTATTATAATCATTTGCATTAGGGCACTCATTAGTAACAATTAAAATTTCTTTTGGTATTTGCATAGTTAAACCTATTTTATTAAATAAATAAGCACCTGTTAAATATCCTTTTTGTCTAGTTCCATCATGTATATACTTCTTATCAATAACTTTATTAATATTTAAAAGTTTATTTCCAAATGTACCTTTTAAAGGCTTATAATAAACTCCTTTAATAAATTGAACAAGTTTATTATCCTTTACAAGTCTATTAATATATACATAAATATTTTTAAATACATCATCAAAATTATTTTTAATATAATTTTTAAAATAATCTTTGATGTCCTCAATAAAAATAGGTTCATCATATGGATATTCATCAATATACTTAATTAAAATATCATTATAATTCATACATATCCCTCCTAAATATATTATGTTATTATTTTATTAAAATACGCAAAATATAACACCTGTTAATAACATTATATATTATTTTTAATTATATGTCAACTAAACTCCATTTCAAACTTATAAAAATCAAAAAAATACTAGAAATTATTTTACCTAGTATTTTATAAATTTATAATTTGGCTTTAATTGTTATACATTCGTTACACAATGACTATCGCCACCTCCTGCATTCAAGTGATTAGATATTACTATTACATCAGAATTATTTCCATAAGCATTTAATATCTTATTTACCCTATTAGTAGGATCCAAACTAACATCACTATCTCTTGTTAAAGTTACTGGTATACCTAACTCTTTAAATCTATCATACATATACTTAGATATTAATAAAGTATAATCCTTCTCTAACATATCATTACCTACTGCTCCAGAATCACTTCCACCATGTCCCGGATCTATAACAACTCCTGTTAACTTTCTATCATAATTCAAGTTAATCACCTCTATAATAATTTATGTATAAAAAAAGAAAATGTATACTCATTTAAGTATACTATTTCTTTACTTTTTTTAAGACAGACATTGTTTCTCCTAATCTATCTTGATTATAATAAATTTGTTTTTCAAAAAGAAGCATATTAAATGTTATCCATTCATTGAAAATAGCAGTTGAAGGATTAACCGCAAATTCTTTAATTAAATTCCTATACACTCCTCTTTTATTAAGACGTATTATTGCATCAGAACTATACAGTACCGGTAATTCTATATAAGAATTTTCTAAATACTTATTAGCTAAATCCCATATAGAAACATGTTCTAAAACTCTAGATAATCTTGTATTTCCATCTCTAAAACATTGTAAAGCCGCTAATAAACCATGAATAATAATTGGATTTACAAATATATCACTTAATTCTAATATATCTTTTTTATTATATAATTTTAATATTTTATCAAGAGTTACTTTTATATCCTTATAATCTATTGGAAGATAAGATACATTTTTTATTGAAGAAATTTCCCCAGTTAATGGAGATATAGAAAACGAA
Source organism: uncultured Bacilli bacterium (assembly GCA_944359705.1). Taxonomy (GTDB): domain Bacteria; phylum Bacillota_I; class Bacilli_A; order RF39; family UBA660; genus CALVVX01. The sequence continues at coordinate 13,523 of CALVSZ010000002.1, forward strand.
CCTACAAAAGTATTATTATCAGTTCTATACTTACTTTCTTCTTCAATTGAAGTAGCAAGTCCATTTAATAGAATTTTATGATATTTACATAAATTATTTATCGTACAATTTCTACCGTTTAACTTATCTCTTATTGCAAAATTAGTCGCAGACTTATGATTAGAATTCATAAATACTTGAATTAAAAATGGACTAATTGACTCTAAAGCCTGATTACTCTTTATTTCTTCTTCTTTTAATGACTTTAAAAAAGGAGTTTTATATTCTTCTAATTGTTCTAAAGAACTAATAAAGTTCACATACAAATCAGTTATATCCTCAATTAAAAACTTATTATTACTGCTTAATTTAAATTTATCTAAAATATCAAAGACATATAATCCTGTTTGTTTTGCATCACCTAAATTAGCAATATTACTAATATATCTTTTAAATTCTAAGTCATCCATTATGTAATTCACCTCTAAACATTATCATCTTTTACTTTTGTTTTTATATATCCCTTTTCTTTTGCTTTATTTAACACCGAAATACATATTTTCTTACCAATAACTTTAACAGCTAAAATAGCATAACATGCACTTAATATTGTATCAAAGTATAATAATATTTGATGGTAAGGAATACTTCTATATTTATCTATATCTATTTCAATAGTTTCTATTTGATCATTAATATTATGATAAGAATTATCTTTAAAATCATCTCCAAAAACATCTGAATCATATAAATAATCTACATCACAATGTCCCATATTATTACTAGCGCCAGTATTCGTAGCAACATTAGTTACTTGCATAATTGAAGTTTCATATTGTTCCCCTACAAAGTTTTGTGTTTCAATTAAATCTTCAACCTTAACATCATCTAAATTTGTATGTTCTCTTCCCGAATATTGTACACCACCAGCTTGCCATACAAAAAAGTCTGTATCCTTAAGTTCTATTCTTTCTCCATCTTTCTTAAGTGAACTACTAATTTGTGTTAATGTATTTTTATTTCCATAGATACCTACTTTAGTAAAACCATAACTATTACATACATTTTTAAAAGTATTCAATAAACCATAATAATCATTATCTGAACAGTAAACTTCAAAATCAAGAAATACTGGAATGTTTTCTTTTTCTAAAGTAATACTATTATCAAGTTCATCCATTAATCTATTAAAGTAATTTATTAATCTTTTTTCATATTCTGATATATCCATATCCTTAGATACACAAAAATATAAACCTAAAGATATATCATTATTTATAGTATTAGTAATTTGATTTATACATTCAGGAATAAAATATCCTGGATTTTCTTTATAATTATAATTATCTCTTGCCACTTCCACAATAACAAAATCAGAAGTTTCTGCTACTCTATTCCAATCAATATTAACTTGATAATCAGATATATCAATTCCCCTTGCTATAGCATACATATATGATACTTCATTTGTTTTAGTATCAATACTTTGATATAAATTAGGAATACTAACAATATCTCCAACTTTAAGTTCACCTTTAGAGTTATTATTGTATAATCTTAAATCTTCTTCTGATAAACCAAACTCTAATGCAAGAGTATTATATGTATCATCTTCTTTAGCAATATACTTAGCAGATAATACTAACTTTTCTTTAGAATTTGAACCTTTTTCCATTATAATTTTCGCCAAATTAGTACTACTTTTAATTGTACCATCCAATTCTTTAACAATACTAGCAGTACCACTATAATCATACGAAGAGTTATCTTTAATTAAATAGCAATCAAAATCCTTTAAAGAACAAATATATTCTTCACATAAAGATAATGACATATCACTTCCACTCATTCCAATATATAAATTAGATGCATTAGCTTTATTAATAAAAGCTTCAATTAAACTATTCTTTTGAATATTATTTAAAGATTTATTATTCATAATACCATCAATGTTTAAAAATATTGGTAAATCTATTTTATATGTTAATAATAATGACTGAATAAAATCAATGTCCTTATATATACTTCCTAAAGTAGATGCATCAGTATCTAAAACTAAACCAACTGATATATCAAGTTCATTACACTTTTCTAATTGCTTTTGCAGATATGATAAATCATTACCATTACTTGATAAATGTAATAATACAAAATTATTTGGATGAACTTTAGTATTATACCTAATTCCTATATTTTCATACCCAATTGTATTCTCATCCGTACTATCTAAATAATTATCAGAGATTTCATTTCTAACAAGAAAATAACCCTTACCTACTAAAAAAGGTGCTCCTCCAAATAAAAAAGCTAACTCTATTTTTTCTTTCTTTTTCATATTGATCCCCCCAAATTGGTAATTATTTTATCATAAAATATGATTATCGTCAAATTTTAATACTATGTAAAATATTTATTCCGTTGTTTAATTTTTTCATTACTTCTTCCATTTTAATATTTAAATCTAAAGTTTCTTTATAATCATCAAATTGTGCATTATAGATAATTTTTTTCATATCCAATTTTATCTTTTAAAAACTTACTATGTTTTGATATTATTCAAATGTTTTTTTATTATCTAGAATTCATATTATTCCTTTACTAATTTTTCAAAAAAATAATTTTGTATTCCTCTATCTTTAGTAATGCAACACAATATATTATTTACTCTTCTTCAATTGTTTTTTATAATCAGTATTTCATTTTCATTATATACAACAATACTATAATAAAATAAATAGTCAGTAATAATTTTTAACTGACTATATTTGTTAATTTATTCTATAATTTTCCTATTTTTCTTCAACGACCTTTGTTATGTTTTTTTGAATGATAAATAAGAATTGCTCTTACTTTACGTAATCTTTCCAATTCACTATCTCTTGCATCGTATATTCCATACATTTTTAACAAAATAATACTTAAAGTATCAAAATTACTTTTAGTGTTCTCTTTTGCTTGACTATATGATTTTGATCTTTCAAAATGTAATTCATCAAAATGTTGTCTATCATATTCTTTTCTTTTTTCCACGTCAGATAACACTTCATATGCTACAGTTATCTTTTGCATCATATCGTTAGCATTAGGATTGTTAGGATTCATATCTGGATGATATTTTTTTGCTAATTTTCTAAATGCCCTTTTTATTTCATCTTGGGTAGCATCAGTTGATATTTCTAAAATTTCATAATAATTAGTCTTATTTTGTAATGACATAAAATTCCTCCTTAAAAGATAGATATATTATATAAAAAATATAAAAAAAGTCAAATTTTAATCCCTCAATTACTAAATTATACATATTTAGACATTATATTTATAAAATATATTAGAGGTGTATCACAATGTTATTAAACATATTTAATTTTCTAATTAATAACTTTACTTTCTTTACTGGTTCATATTCTAATAATGTATTCCCTGATCCTCTACCAAAAGAAGAAGAAGAAAAATATATATTACAAGCTAAAAATGGCGATAAGGAAGCTAGAAGTAAATTAATAGAACATAACTTAAGATTAGTTGCTCATATTGTAAAAAAATTTGAAACAAATACTAATGACACAGATGATTTAATTGGAATAGGAACCGTAGGATTAATTAAAGGAATAGATACCTATTCTCCTAATAAAAATGTAAGACTAACAACATACGTTGCTAAATGTGCAGAAAATGAAATTCTTATGTATTTTAGGGGAGATAAAAAGAATTCAAAAAACATAAGTATATATGACAGTATCAGTTATGATAAAGAAGGTAACGAAATTACTATATTAGATATATTAAAAACACCAGATCCTGATTTTGCCTTAGAAATACATAAAAATGACAATATTGAATTATTAAAAAAATACTTAAATAAACTTACTAAAAGAGAAAAAGAAATAATTGAAGCAAGATATGGTTTAAATAATAAAGAAGAAAAAACACAAAAAGAAATTGCCCAAAAATTAGGAATATCTAGAAGTTATGTATCTAGAATCGAAAAAAGAGCAACTACTAAAATACTTAGAGAATTTATAAAAAATAACCATGTATAACATCTTTCCTTGACTATAAACATAATTTTTGATAAAATTAATATGCATTGATTTAAGGAGGGATAATAATGGCAATTAAAGTAACTAATAAAAGAGCTAAAACTGTAAACAATAGACCAAATTGTTTAAAAATAACTAAAAGAACACAAAAAGTAAATTTACAAAATATTACAGTTAATGGTGTTAAATTTAAAACAAGCGCAAGAGAAGCAAGAACACTAAAAAAATGTGCATAAAGTATTGAATAAATACTTTTTTTTATAAAAAAAAATAAGATTAATGATTAGGAATAACACTTCCAAATCGATCAATCTTAGGAAAAGATGAAATTATTTTTTCTTTTATATTATTATCTTCCTTAGTTTCTTCTAATTTATGATTAAGCTCATCGAAAAACTCTTGAGGGAATTCTTCCGTTTTTTCTCTTAATTCATCAAAAGTAGTATCATCAAATTCACTAGAATGTGGGTACTTTTCATTAATTTCTTTTACTAATGACTGAATAATATCATCATTATTAAAAGAAATTTCATTAACATCTTGCTTATTTTCCTTTACTTCATCCATTATTTCATTAATCATATTAATTTTATTACTATCTTCGTTTACTAAATCAATAAAATCATTATTTTCTAAAGAAATATTTGAATCACCTTCAGTGTCTTCTTTGCTATCTTCTATAATATCATTTAAAGAATCTTTATTATCTTCTTTTATTAAATCAATAAAATCTTCTTTATCGTTATTTTTTTCTTCTTCGGTATCATTTAAGAAAACATTTAAAGAAGAATTATCATTAGTAAAAATATCATCTTTTTTAGTGTCTATAAAAGAATCAAAATCCTTATTAAAAAAACTTTCATCACTTTCTTTATCAGAATTAATATTTGAAGTAGTCTTCTCTATAGTCTTTATTTCAGGAGTATTTTCTTCTATTTTTGGTAAAGTTTCTTTTTTTATTGGATGTATTTCAACATTTTTATCATTTGTATTAAATATATCTTTACTATCTAAAAACACTCCATCACTTGCAAATATATCATTATCATTATTAGTAAACAAACTATCATCAATATTCTTTTTATTACTCATAGTCTACCCCTTTCTAGTATACTTAGTCTTTTTATAATTTTCTACAGTTTTTAAAATAGTTTCCTCATTTTTTTCTTTAATTCTTTTTGCTTTATTTTGCTCTTCAATTTCATCTAATCTATCTAAAGATAAATTTGTGATAATGCTTCTTTTTACATTTTCAGCAGCATAACAATTCTTTTCAAACATTTTAAGTTCATAACATATATAAAAAGCAGTCATACTACTTAACATTTTATGTATATCAGTTTCTAGTGTAAAGTCTTCTCCCTCACTGTATTCACCTTCAAACTCTATTGGAAAGACCTTTTTACTCATAAACTCAAATGTTGTCGTATTATAATAATGATTATAATATACATTAATTTCACTATATGATAAATTTAAAATAGATTCTCTTATTATTTTTTCAATTCTACTAAATTCATCATAAAAACTTTTTTTATCAATTGCTAATATTGTTAAATCGTCTCTATATTTTATTTGTTTTCCTATTATTATTTTATAACAATCTTTATCTTTTAATATTTGTCCATTAATCATTGCATTAAAATTGCCACAAAACCCATAATCACTGGCTATATATATACTAAGTTTGGGTTTTGACTTATCAGGGACTAATATATTTTTATCTAGTATTAAATTTTTGTTATACATAATCCTAGACATTAATTTTGTAAGTTCCGTACTAACATTCATAAGTTCATTTGCTTTTTTCTTAGCACTATCAACCCTCAGAAGTGAGTGAAAATTCATAACTTTAACTACTTTTTTTAAACTCTCAGTTTTCATTTTTCACCTTCTTCTTTGGCACTTGTAATTTGACAATGTTATTTAATCTTCTAAACATTGTATAAGTATAATATAAAAACACAAATATTACTACGAATAGAAGAATAATTGATAAAGCAGTATTTCCATCAGTTGTCAAATAATCTTTAAATATAGTAATTACATAAATAGAAATAATTTCTATTAATGAAGATATCAAATTTATTAACATTCTTTTAAAATTAGTAGAAAATAAATCAGATAAAATTATTAATACTATTGAAAAAATAGCATAAATATAATTCATTTGAAAATTAATTAAACACCAAACTAAAAACAAATAATTAATAGACACTAAAGAAAATGATAAAATAGCATTATTATTCATATTCAAAAAGACACCATATAATTTTATTTTATCAATAGAAAATCTTTTAGATAATATTTTTAAAGTAATTGATAAGATAATTAAAAATATAACAGCTACAGCAGTAAAACCTAATAAATTATATATAATATCACTATAATTCATAATTTCCCTCATTAATCATTAAATTAAATTCATTATTACTATTCATATAAAACCCTTTTATATTTTTAAAAGATATATCTACATCATCACCTTTTATATCAATATTACCATCAAATTCCCCAATTATTGGCAAATAATCAACCATAATAAGTAAATTATAGTCTTTACTAATTATTCTTACTAATTTTATATTTTCATATATTGTTAATCCATGATCAAGTTCAAATAATCTAACTTTAAAACTAGTGTTCATTATATTTACCTATATATAAGAATTCATTCTCATCTATTTCATCATATTTTCCAGATAAAATATTTTCAACGTCATTAAGTACATCTTCTAATTCAACATACTCTCCCTTTATGTTTTTAAATTGTTTATATACATGTAGAGGTTTTTAAAAATAATATCTATGTTTTCTTGATCTATAGAATATGTTTTTATCATCATCTGATAATTCATCTATACCTAAAACGGCAATTATTTCTTCAAGTTCTTGATATCTAGTTAAATATCTAAGAGTTTCTTCTATTAATTTAAAATGTCTTTCGCCAATTTTATCTTTATCTACAAGTCTACTTGTTGACTTAAACACATCAATTGCAGGATATATTCCTAATTCTGCAATATGTCTATCTAATACTATTTGGCCATCCATATAAGATACTACATTTTGAACAGCATCATCATTATAGTCATCAGCAGGAATATAAATAGCTTGGAAAGAAGTTATAGTACCATCTTCAGTAGAACTTAGTCTTTCTTCTATTTTAGACACTTCTGCAGCAGTAGATGATGGATAACCATTACCTACTAACATTTCTTTAAGTTCCATTGAAATTTCACTACGCGCTTGAATATAACGATATATATTATCTATAAATAAAAGTACATCTCCCTTTTTTTCATCTCGCAAATATTCTGCAGCAACAAGTCCTGTTTGAACACATTTACTTCTAACAACTGGATTTTTAGACATTTGTCCAAATATCATTGTCATATTATCAAGCAAATTAGAAGATACAATATCATCATATAATTCTTTACCTTCCCTACTTCTTTCACCAATTCCAACAAAAACAGAATTAATTTTAGAAGCATTATATAAGTTATAAATAAGTTCTTTTATAAGGACAGTTTTACCTACACCGGCGCCTCCTAATAATCCCATTTTAAATCCCTTTTGCATAGGAGCAAAGAAATCGATTACCTTAATTCCTGTTTTTAACATTTCAGAATCAACTGTTAATCTATCCATTGAAACTGTATTATTATTTATATATTTTTTATTTTTAGATTCAAATTTTTTTCCATCCAATATTTCACCATAAGCATCAAACATTCTACCAAGTAATGCTTCAGAGTACTCCATTTTTATACCTTCATCTATTTTCTTTACAACGGTTCCTTTTTTTAAACCTCTAGTAGAATTAAGGCTAATACACAAAGCAGTAGTATTGGTAAGTTCAATTACTTCAAATCGATATTTAGAATTATCAACGGCCTCTAAGATATCTCCTATTTTTAAAGTATTATCATTGACAATAACTTCAACACTAATTTCAAAAATTGATATTATTTTTCCAACTTCCATATTATCCTTCCTTTTCTACATAACTAAATAGCTTTAGCATTTCTGCTTCTGATTTTGGAGAATATTTATATTGTTTTAAATCATTTATCATTTTATTGCCACGTTCAATACTTTCTTTTAATGCTGGACTAAGTTCACTAGGATCTGATAACTCATATATATCTTTAACATCTAAGTATGCTAGTAATTCACGTCTTAATTTAGAACCTAATTTTGATAACTCTTTGCTTTGTACAGCAGAACCTAAACGAGAAACTGATAATCCATAATTAATAGCAGGTTTTTCTCCTTTATCAAAGTTCTTTTTAGATAAAACAATTTGTCCATCAGTTATTGAAATAATATTAGTAGATATATAATCAGTAATATCTCCCGCTTTAGTTTCCACTATTGGCAAAATAGTAATTGAACCTCCACTTTTATGTTGACAACCTTTTTCTAACATTCTAGCATGAGCATAGAAAATATCAGATGGATAAGCGTCTCTTCCAGGAACTTTATCACTAGTTAATGATATCTGGCGATAAATATCTGCATGCTTCTTTAAATCATCTACTACCACTAATACATCAAACGATTGAAGCATTAATTCTTCTGCAACTGACAATGCTACATATGGCGTTAAATAAGATTTTGTCGGAAGTTCGTCATTAAATGAAGCCATTACAATAGTATAAGATATTGCACCATTCTTAGTTAAGTCATAATAAATTTCTTTTACTTCTTTTTTTGTTTTTCCTATTGCAACATATATACATATAACATTTTTATCTTTTTGATTAACAATGGTATCTAAACATATTTGCGTTTTACCAGTTTTTTTATCTCCAATAATAAGTTGTCTTTGTCCTCTACCTATCGGATACATTAAATCAATTCCTGAAATACCAGTTAACATACTTCTATTAACACTAGTTCTATCCATAATTGGAATATCAATCCCATCTATTGACACCTCAATTAAATTATTAAACTTCTTACCTGCAATTAAATCGTTACCATAAATATCAATTACTTTACCAATTGAATCTAAACTAAACAAACATTTAAATTCTTTGTTTAAAGTATGAACTATATCACCAGACATTATTTTGTCATTGATTTCTGTTAGGGACACTATTACTTTATTAGGAAATATTGCAAAAACATATCCCTTTGCCTTACCTGCAACATCAACTTCATCATAAAAGGCAACATCAATAAGACCACTTACTTCAATGTTATGTTCATTTACCTTAATAACCTTACCTGCAGAATAAATATTATTATAATCTTTAATATCTTCTACTACTTTATCGATATTCATATCCATAATTACACATTCCTTTCATTAAGGCTAAAATCATATACTTTATTTTTAAATACTATTTTAATACCCTTATATATATCATCACTAACTATAGTTTTTACATATTTACTTATATGATCAAAATTGTATTTAGGACTTGATACATATACTAAAACATATGGACTAGATACACTTATTAGTTCATCTAAATAATTAATAAATGAATTTATATCTTCTAAGTTAGTTTCTTTTTTAAATCTATAATATATTTCCATTTCCTCTTTACTAAAATAATTAGACATACTATCTTCTAAACTAGGACTAATGTTTAATTCATATATAACTTTACTATTTAATTTTTCTTTAATAGTACTACACAATATATAATCATTGTCGATTTCTATTTCTGATACAAATTTTTTAACAATGTTTTCATAATTTATTTGAAAATCATTATCAATTTTTTTTTGTAATTCAAGAAAATCTGAATATTTATAATTAGCCTTATTCATCATATCAATAATATTATTATCAAATGTGTAATTAGATTTTAAACTATTATCATTATCACTAGTTAACGTAGCCTTTTTATTCTCTAATTCTTTATTTATTTCACTTAATTTTTCTTCTTTTTGGTTTATTAAATCATCATAAACTTGTAATTTATCGACAAAATAAGTTTTAGTTTGATCGCTTACTGTATTGACTGTTTTCTTCAAAATTAAAAACATAAACATAACTAAAAGTAATATTACAATACTAAAACCTACAATAATATATATAACCATATTAAACAATTAATGGATTAAAGAATAATAAGAAGAAACAAAATGCGAATAAGAATAGCATAAATACTGATGTTATTATTAAGATAGTCATAACTGAATGAACGACATCATTTTTAGTTTCAGGATTTCTCCCTACAGCTTCAGCAACACGTCCACCAAGTAAACCTACGCCTATTCCTAGTCCTAAAAAAGCAAGTCCTAACATTATACCTATACATAAAGCTGTGCCCATTAATACAGTTTCCATATATTAATCACTCCTTTGCCTATTATATTATTATTATAGCATTAACTATATTTTATTGCAATTATTTTATTTCATTTAAATATGACGGTCCCATTAATAAAGTAAAACTATCAAAATAAACACATTGATCATAGTTTAACTCTATATTATAGTAATCATTCTTTGCAATTACTTGTTCATTTCTCATATCTAATATTTTATATGTATCAGTTTCTCTATCATAGTATTCAATACCATTTCCAACATTTACTCTAATATACGACATCGGACTTAAAGTTATTTCTTCATTTCCGATTGTAATAATAGTTTCCATTAAGAAAAAGTATAAATCTACTCCATCATATAAAAAACTATACTCTAATTCTTTATCATATTCATTAGATTTTAATAAATACTTATTATTTTCTTTATCCCAAGTAATTGTAGAATAGTTAACTATTTTCTCTTGTTTATAATTTTTTAGTGGTCTAACTACTGTCATACTTTTAGGAAATAAAACCTTAACTTCATTATCTTTAAAATAAATAGGTACCGTAGTTAAATCAATTTTTTTGTTAACAATATCCATATCAACAATATTATCTTGACGATTTAATTTTAATACAGCATCATATTCAACTTTCATACCTGCAAAATATTGATAAAAGGAAGCATTATGATCGGTAGTATGATTTACGTATAATTTATGTATACTATAAATTGCAAAAACTAAAATTAATATAATAATTAGTGATATTGGAATTAATACTCCATAATATTTATTAATAAAAGTTTTAAATTTCTCCTTTTTATTCATAACTGCCTCCTTATTTTATCTTTACTTTATATCTTACATCAACATCAATAAAATATCCACTAAATTTAACATCACTTAAACTTATAGTAACAAACTCACCTATGTTATCAAATTTAAATGAACCAGACACACTTTCTTTATTAGCAAGCGTACCATTACTAAATGTGCTAGCATACCTTACTGTTTCGCCATTTTCTAATTCACTATTTAAATTAACTGTTAATGCATCCAAAGAATAATCTTTATCTAGAATTACACTGTAATATATTGTCTTTCCAGCAATCTTATCTATTCTAAGCGAAATATCAGGCTTACCTACCGTAACACTAGTTTCATCAAACATTTCTTCTACTCTAACACCCTCAACGTAATAAATATACTTAAATTTCAAATTATATCTAATATTAGCTTTTAAACCAGTAATTATAAAATTAGTATTCATTTTATCAAAATATCCGACACTAACAAGACGATTATCACTATCATATACTTCTACAAATACTGATTCATATTCATTAAGTGGATCGTATATTACATAATCAATAGATATATTTCCAACAGAAGGGTTAACAGATATAATTGACGTAGTTTTTGTTTTGTCAATGATATCATCGATATTTACATCATTATTATCATTTCCTGTATTATTACCACCTGTTTGATCTTGATTATTATTTTCACCCGTTTGATTATTGTCATTACCACCAGTATTATCTTGGTTATTACCTTGATTATTATTGGATTCATCATCAGGTTTATCTTCTGGCTTTGTATATTCATTTGTACTTCCAATAATTTTCTTTAAATCAATTGTTTGACCAGCAATAACTAATTCTTCATTAGCAATATCAAAAGTATAATTAGAAGTAATAATTGTTGTTGGTTCAAAGGTTTTTAAATTAACTTCATTATTTAATAATACTGCATTACCAGTTTTATCTAATTCTACAATCAAATAATTTTTAGTGTTTAAACTACCGTTATCAGTTTTAATAGAAGGGTCAATCAATAAGTACTTACGATCAGCTATTTTTAAAAACTTACTTTGAGTAGTTCTAACAACTGTTTCATCTTCATAGACAATAACATTGTCTTCTCCACTAGAAGTTACTTCATAAAATTTTCCATATAATTGCATTATATCTTTACTTGGATTGTAAATAATACCATTCTTTCCAAGTAAATACATATCATCATCTTCCATAAGATAGTAATCGTCATTCCATTTTATTTTTAATACAGATTCACTTTCTAGTTTAATTAAATTTTTATCTTTATCATATAATATAGAACCAATATCGATAAAATATTCTATCTTTCCATTTTTAATTACTTTGGCAATAAAAAAGGAAAAGATGATAATTAAAATCAAACTAGCGAGTACTATTAAACCAAAATATACTTTATTTCTTTTATCATATTTCCTCATAATTGCCTCCTATTTATTTCCTTTTACTTCAATATAGTTATTAGATGTAGACACCGGTACTTCTGAACCGTCTTCTCCCAATACATTAAAAGTAAAATATACTTCATATAAAGAGTTAAGATCAAATGTTATATTTTCTGGAGAAATTACAAATTCGTGTTCTAACGTATCTGTACCATTATCTATTTTCACAAAATTATTTTCTTGTCCTTCACCTATTTTATAAGTACCTTCAGCTACCTTGTCTGATAATTTATATATCTCATATTTCATAGAAACTATTTTTTCTAAGTTAGAGCTATTTTTAAAAGTCATTTTAATATTATCAGTACCAAGTGCACCAGAAACTGAACCTAATGAAACACCTGATGGACCAGTTGTATAAACTTCATAATTAGTAGTAATTGTTTTTCTTATATAATTATCTACAGGCTGTCCATTCAAATCAGCTTCTTGCCTTAAACTAAAGTTATTTGTATATATTTCATAACTTACTTCAATAATGTATTTAATATCTGGAACTAAGTCAACTTGAATATTATATTTATCTGGATTATCTACACTACTTGCAAATTTAATCATTTTTAATTCATCCACAGATAGATTTTCAGCCTTAGCAACTTCTGTTTTTGTCTCATTAGTTAAAAGTCTTACTGTATAAACACCATTAGTAATAACTTTATCACTATCTTTTATACCTACTCCAACCTCGATTGAATATACACCGTCAACTAAATTGGACATTTTACTAATTGTTGTTTCTGGTTGTTTTAGTTCATTTAATACAAGAAAGTTATTATATATTTCAACATATTCATCCTCTTTTGTTGTATCTGTAATAGCAATTAATTCTAATCTAAAGTAATCAGCACCATATATGGCATCAATTGAATTTGTTATATCAAACTCAAATTTCACATTAGCATTATCTATTATTTGATCATTAGTAATGGTTTCTGTACCAATTATTTCATCATTTTCCCATAAATTTATAAGTAAATCATAGTTTTTACCATAATTAACAAGTTCGTTGTTTAATGTTAAATCAAAACTAATTTTTCTATTTAGATATTTTATTTCTGTACTCTCAGACAAATGATTATATGTAATATTCCCAAAAAGTTCACTACCTCTTAATGAAGTAAACGAATACTCAACAGGTCTACATTCACCTTGATTACATGTATCAATATCATTAAGTTGTGTATAAGCTTCGCCATTTTTATCTAACTTTGCAAATAATTTATACTTATATGTTGTAGCATCATCTAAATTATATATATTAAATATTGTTTCTTTAGCATATCCATTTTCTACAGTAATCTCTTTTTTATAAGTTTTTATTAATTCATCTGTTTCATTATTATATAATTCTAAATAAATATAGTATTTATTATCTTCTTTTATAAATCCTCTGCTTAACATATTACTAGTAATACCCGTAGTATCAATAGTAATATCTGCACCATTTATAACGCCATCATAAGTAGTTGAAACGTCAGGAGTAATACTATAAAATATGAAATTAGTATCTCCTACTGGCTTAACAGAAGTTTTAGATAAAGATTTAAACGTAATAGTATAATTACCATATTTCATTCCTTCATAAGTTTTTGCTAAAGTTATTCTAGTATTAAATAACTTATTTTCATTATCAGATACTTCATCAAAGGTATATAATTTATTAGACCTATCTATTAAATTATATAAAGTAGCATTATTACCTGACATTTGGTAATAATAAACTCCAGGCATTGAAGTCGCTTCTATAAGTTTACTTTGGCTATCCAAAACTAAGTATGATCCTTGACCTGATTCGTTACTATTTTGTTGAACTAAATATCCAATATCAGAAGTGTTTCCAATTAAACCATTATCATAAATAGCATTAACTTCTACAGTTAAATTTCTATTATTAAAGTTTTCTATTTCTGCATATTTAATTTCTTTATATAATACACATGAATCATCTGTACATTCTTTAAAGTTTGTAAAAGTCTTATTATATTTAATAGAATCTCCATCTTTTATTAATACTTGAAAAGCAGATATTCTCTTTAAAACGCTATTAATATTCCCTGTTGGAAGTATCTTAACTACTACTTTATTACTAATTTGGTTATTAGTAATACTATATTCTATATTTAAATCTTCTTCTTTATAAAATCCGTCAAAAGTATATTTATTTTCAATATCTACTGAAACATCACTATCAACATTTCCTGTTTTAATAGTAGCTATTTTATAATAAATATCATATCTAGTATTATTAGTTAAACCACTTATTGTAAATTCAGTATCTGTATTATTTTCAAATTCTACTTTATATTCTTCAGATCCGACTCTATAATTTATATAATATTTAGATTCATCCATTCCTTTATATAGAGCCTTATCAAAATCTTGTACTCTAAATGAATATGTAATACTATCTTCTGTACTTGATACAACATTTAATTTAAAATCTGGCTTATCTTTTTCTAATTTTAATGGAGAAGAATCAACATATTTTTTATCTGTTCTTCCAGGATAGTAATAATCAATTGTACCATCTTTATCACTATCTACAGTTATGTAGAATCTAAATTTAAATGTATTACCTCTATTTAAAGTTATATTTCCATCTTTTAAAAGAATATCTTTTTCATTATAATCAGTACCATTTGTATGAAAAATATTTCTAGTATATTTCCCTGATGTAACTCCTACCGGACTAAAGTCATGACATTCATTTGTTATTGTATTACAAACCCCTAAAACTAACTTAATATCAGATTCTGGGAATAATACATTTAAATTATTATAGTCAAAATCGGCAACTATTTCTACTAAACTACCATTTCTTTTAGCAGTAATTGTAGGATCACCTAAAATATCATCTGCAATTAATGTATCATCAATTTTAAACGCATAGATATTATTTTCTACTGGAATAACATTTATACCAGCATTATCAGTTGCATCTGTTATTTTAAAAATATAATATTTTGTTAATATACCATCTGTTTTTTTCTTTAAATCATCAATAGTATATCCAAACGTATCTTTAGCTGTTATTTTAAATTTATTATCATAAAAATCACTTTTTATATTAGTATTAAATACTTTTTCACCAATTAATTTACCATCTTCTAACTTATCAGTGTTGCTAGCATAAACTTCTATCTTCAAATTAGCTAAATTTAAAGCTTCTATTTCACTATTATTAGTTGATGTTAATTGGTTTCCTCCTAATGAGAATACATTATCTTCATTACTTATTTTTTCTTCTCCCCAATTAACGGTTAAAGGAACTATCTCTGCTGTTTTTACAGTAAATCCTTCACCAATTTGAACATCTTCTTGTAATCCATTTCCATCTTTTAAATTAACATCTCCAAACAGTTCAAATACATAATCAGTATTAGCTACTAAATTAGTTATTTCAAAATTACTACTTAAAGTAATTGGATCAAACTCTATATTTTGATAATTATATTCAACAGTAGAATTACTAGCCTTATAATATCTAATATAAAGTTCATTAATTTCCGGGAAGCATTCTCTTCCTTCAATAGGAACAGTACAATTTTTATCTTCAATATATATTGTACCTGAAATAGTTCTAAAGTTTGTTTTTTCTGAATTTATTTCATATCTTATAGCAGGCACTGCCCCAGATACAAAACTATTACTAAACATTGATTCAATTTCAACTGTTTTTTCATTATCATAATATTCTAAGACAACATTAAATCTATATGATTGGTTAGATTTTAATTCATTACCATCGATAGGAACATCTACACTTTTAGCATCTTTTGTTTCAATTATTTTAACAGGTTCATACCCACCTTCTTCAGTTACATCACTATATTCATAGATTTTATATGTAAATTTAGTTAATCCATTATCAGGATCATTAATATTGCCAATAGTTAATTTAGCAGAATTTTCTTCTTTGTTAACTGTGGCTTCCAAGCTTTCTAAAATTGGGGCTTTTTTCAAGGTTTTTAAGCTAAGTGCTAAAGTATAACTTCCATCTTCTCTATAACTACCTTCATTATTTACATCACTATAGATAATACTACCATACATAACATTTCTAAGAACTCCCGTATAAGAAGTATTAGAATTTAATCCTTCAAATAATACATAAACTTCCTTTTGATCTTTTGCTTCAATATTTTTAGTTTCAACTAATTCATTATTATTATCATATAATTCTAAATCAAAACTATTAACGTAAGTATTATCATCCATCAAAACTAAGAATGAAAGTTCTGAAGTAGATGCATAATCTTTTTTCAAATCTAATCCCAAAGTTTCTGTTCTAAATACCCTTTGAAAGTATTGTCTTTCATATGTTAATTCATCTGTTTGATAATTTCCTACAATAGAAACAATATAATTGGTATCTGGTTCTAAGATGCCTGTCATAGTCGATATTTCAATTGTATTAGAATCCCCACTTACTGTATCTGTATATACAGTTTTAGCTGTTTTCATATTTGTAATGGAAATATTTAAATCTCCTGTGATAACATCATAATTATCTATAACTGCTATTAATAAATCCATTTTATTGGCAGTAACATTTGCTTCTAGTAATTTAAATTGCGGATTTTTTGTAATAGTTACTTCTGGCTCTTCAGTGTTATCTTCTCCACCTGGATTTTCTGTATCATTACCTCCTATTTGACCCTGATTATTTCCATCTCCTTCACCAGTATTTCCTCCTTGATTATTATCACCATCTTGATTATTACCATCATCAGGATTTTCTGGTTTTTGTTCTTCTTCTGGAGGTATTATATCAATATTTTCATCACCATTTATAGTAATTTGTTCTAATGAAACTTTTTCCTCGTTATTAAAATAAATATTTTTATCCCCTAAATTTATAACAGTATTTTCTCCAATATAGAAATAAGTTCCATCAGCTGTAGCACTTCTTGTATTAACACCATCAGAAATTACTACTACTCCATTCTCTATATAATTAAATTCAAAAAAGTTTTCACTAGAATACAAAATGTCAGAGTTTCCTGCTAATTTTAAAGTAAGTTTTTCCCCAGATATTATATATTTATTTTCACTTATCTTACCTAACCAATTAGATAAATTTAATTCACCATTTATTGTTTTAATGATATACCCATTATTTCCTTTTTCTATTAGTGATTTATTAGTTATATTATAATACGGAATTATGGTTTCATTAATTTTAGACAAATCCAATATAACACCATTTTGCAAATAGGCAATATCACCATTTTTATAATGTATAAAATTATCTAATGAAGATACTGCTTTTTTATCTTCTGTATTGTTAAATACTAATTCACCATTTATATTTTCACGATATTCTGTTCCTTCATCAAACCTATCAATTACAGTTGTACCTTTTTCAAAAGAAATAATATATCCACTATTTTGAAAAGTTGTTTTATTCCCTCTAGTCAAAAAAAATACTAATGCAATTAATATAATTAATGAAGTTATACTAATAGTCATTATAAGTCCAAAACTTCGTTTCATTACCTTCATATTAAGTAGCCTCCTATTATTAAAATAATTATATCATTTGCGATATTTAAAGTCAATTATAACCAAAAATAAATATCGGAAAATCCGATATTTATTTATCTGTAAATGTTGAGGTCAATTTATCACCAGAAACTGCTGTAAATACAACATTACCAGTAAAATCACCATAATCAGTATTATTTTGTGGTACACCATTATCACTAATCCAAACTACAATATAAAATGAATAAGTTGTATTTTTAGCAACTAAGCAAGATTCATATAAGACATTATTTTGCATACTATTAATTTCACCGTATATTTTAGGCTCAGCATAAAAATCAACAAATGCCCATTTTAAATTAGAATAATTAGAATTATCGGCTGCTATTAAATCAAGATTTCCTTCAAAAACAGCACCATAATCACTTTTATTAGTAATATTTATTTTATATATTTGACAAACTTGATCTCCATTTTTATCAACACAATAAACATCATTATTACCTAATATAGAACTATTAATTAAACTATCTTTTACAGGAATCATACCATCAACACTATCTTTATTTACCTTTTCTACATTTAAACTAAAATTAACTACTGCTGATTCTATTTCATGTAATAATTCGCTTTTAGAACTTGCTGTAAAAAAAGCAATACTTATACTTAAACAAGTTACAAAAAATGCTAAAAATAAAAATACAAAATAAAATACACTAACACCATTTTTTCTTTTTTTATTACTATTATTAACTAAGCTACTTTCCAAATTTTCCATTTAGTATCCTCCTATCATAATAAAAGAATATCAAATTTTGATAAAAAAAGCAATAAAAAAAGTAGATAAAATCCACTTTTATTTAAAATATCACTAAGCTGTGAATGAAGCAGAGATTTCACCACTACCAGCAGCTTTAAATGATACACTTCCAGAATAACTACCAGATTCAGTTCCAGATTGATCTGATTCAGTATTTTCTAGATATATAAGTAAATAATATACTACTGGAGTATCAGCATTAACAGCTGCACCACTGTGCATATCATAGCCTGTAGCTTTAGCAAAAGTATCATTTTTCAAGAAAGTTTCTGCATTAGTTTCGCTTCCAGTAAATACAGAATATTTCCAACGATCTTTTGTACCTGCAGTTGTAGTTAAATTATCAATAGTGATACTTGCTGTACTAAGTTGTTGACCAGATTCAGCAGTAATTCTATATAAATGGCAACCTGTATAACCATCTTTTTCACATTTTGCTTGTAAAGCTTGATTAATACCAGTAGTGTCTCCACCGTTTAAATCAGCAGGAACCAAGTCATTAGATGGTGCTGTTCCACCCAAATTAACTTTTTCTACATTTAAAGTAAAGCTAGATGCAACGTCTAATGTCTGTCCAGTAATAGTATTATCATTTGTAGCACTTGCGCTAAAAAATGCAAATGTTGCACCAATAATAGCTACTATAAGTGTTGCTACACCTATAACTCCATAAAATATTCCCTTTCCATTGTTTTCCATTTTTTATCTATCCTCCTTTACATTAATAATATTATCAAAAACAAAAATAAAATGCAATAGTTTTTTTACATTTTTTAATGAAAAAAAATTAAGTTTATACACTTAATTTTTAACCACCCATTGTAAATGTACCAGTAACTCCACTTCCATTTGAAGAAGTAAAGTTAACAACTCCAGTAAATCCACCAACATCAGTTTTATTTTGATCTTCTAAAGTATCATCAATCCATATCATTATATAATATGACTTAGTACCAGGAGTAAAATCTAAATCTCCTCCAGTACCTGCTGGGATATTATCTCCACTTATTATTGTAGTATCTTCTTTGGTAAAGAAAGATTCTTCATCAGTTTTAGGAGTAGATGAATCAGTCATTAATTGCCATTTCAAATTAGTAATGCCTTCATTTGTTAATGTCAATGTACCATTTACATTTATAACTGCTTTTCCTTGATTACTTACTTTTAATTCATATATTTGGCAAACAGTATTTCCATCCTTATCCATACACATCTTATTACCTGTAGCAGTATCTCCAGCTACAGCATTTGTTAATAATTCTTTTTTAAGCGGGATTAAATCTCCTGAAGCTTGATCACTTAATCTTGTTACTTCCAAACTTAATCCAACTTTTGCAGCACTACCTTTAATTGTATCATTGTTACTTGCTTGTAATGAGAAATATGCAAATGTTGCTCCCACCATAGCCACTACTAAAGTAAGCATGGCAACAATCATATAAAAAGTCCCTTGCCCTTTTCTTTCATTTTTATTTAATTCTTCTTCCATTATTTTCTATCCTCCTTATGTTAATAATATATCAAAATACATAAAAAAAAGCAATACTTTGTATCACTTTTTTATTCAACTGTATCAAATTGTGAATTATATAAAGTTGCATAAAAACCATTCTTTTTTAATAATTCTTCATGCGTACCTTGCTCCACAATATCTCCATCATTCATAACCAATATTAAATCAGCATTTTTTATTGTTGATAATCTATGAGCAATTATAAAACTTGTTCTACCTTCTAACAATTTATCCATCGCTTGTTGTATTAAAACTTCCGTTCTAGTATCTACAGAACTTGTTGCTTCATCTAATATTAATATTTTAGGATTTGCAAGTATTGCTCTTGCAATTGTAAGTAATTGTTTTTGACCACCACTTACATTTGATGTTTCTTCATTTAAAATCATATTATATCCTTCAGGAAGGGTTTGAATAAAGTGATGCACATGAGCAGTTTTAGCAGCTTCAATTACTTCATCATCAGTAGCGTCTAATTTACCATATCGTAAATTATCCATTACACTACCACTAAATAACCAAGTATCTTGAAGCACCATTCCAAATATTCCTCGTAAATCTTCCCTGTTAAAATTATTTATATTATAACCATCAATTAATATTTCGCCATCATTTACTTTATAAAATCTCATAAGTAATTTTACGATAGTCGTTTTACCAGCTCCAGTAGGTCCTACTATTGCAACTTTTTGTCCCTTTTTAACTTTAGCATTAAAATTCTTAATTATTATTCTATCAGAATTATAGCCAAATTTTACATTTTTAAACTCAACTATCCCTTCTACTTTATCTAATTTAACTGGATCTTTTACTTTAATGCTTTCTTCCTCTTCATCTAAAAATTCAAAAATTCTTTCTGCAGATGCTAACATTGATTGAAGCATATTAGATACTTGTGCAAAATTTAAAATCGGCCTTGTAAAATTCTTAGTATATGAAATAAACGACTGAATATTACCTACTGTAATTTTACCAAGTATTGTAAAATATGCTCCAACAATAGCTATTAAAACATAACCAATATTACCAACTACATTCATAATTGGATGCATTAAACCAGATAAAAACATACTCTTCATTGCTGATTCTCTTAAATTATTATTTTCTTTTTCAAAATTATCAATCATTTTCTTTTCTGCATTAAATACTTTTATAACTGTATGACCAGAATACATTTCTTCTATTTCACCATTAACATTTGCTAAATATTCTTGCTGTTTTGTAAAATATTTCTGGCTATTTTTCATAATAAAGCCAATTAATGCAATTGAAACTGGCAGTATAAGTATTGCTATTAATGACATTGTTATATTTATTGTTAACATCATTACAAGTATACCAATTACTGTCACTATTGATGTTACTACTTCCGTAGCACTTTGATTTAAATTTTGTGATAAATTATCCACATCATTAGTTATTATTGATAGCGTTTCTCCATGAGTTTTAGTATCGAAATAAGATACTGGCAATCTATTTATTTTTTCAGATATCTTTTTTCTTAAATAATATGTATATCTTTGACTAACTTCTGTCATAACCAATCCTTCAACATATGAGAAAATTAAACTAACAATGTAAATTATTAATAAGAAAATTAATATTGATCCTATTTTAGAAAAATCAATTCCGGTTCCTCCAGACATTTTACTAATAATTCCATTAAATAATTCAGTAGTAGCATTTCCAAGTATTTTAGGGCCTACTATTGAGAATATTGTACTTGCAATAGCACAAACAAAAGCAATAACTAATCCAATTTTATACTTAGACATACTTCTAAGCAATCTTTTTAAAGTGCCCTTAAAGTCCTTAGCTTTTTCTGTTGAATTTATTCCTCTAGGTCCACTTCTAGGCCCACGCATTTTTTTTGTATTATCATTAGCCATTTGCGAGTTCCTCCTCACTTAATTGCGACAAAGCAATTTCTTTATATACATCACAATTTTTCATTAATTCTTCATGCTTACCTATTCCTACTATACTTCCATTATCCATTACAATTATTTGATCAGCTTTCATTACAGTACTTATTCTTTGAGCAACTATCAAAATAGTACTGTTTTTTGTATACTTATTTAACTCTTTACGTAATTTAGCATCAGTTTTATAATCTAAAGCTGAAAAACTATCATCAAATATATATATTTCAGGATCCATAGCTATTGCTCTAGCAATAGATAATCTTTGTCTCTGCCCACCACTTACATTAGTACCACCTTGTGAAATTTCACTATTAAATTTATCTTCTTTTTCATTTATAAATTCCAACGATTGACTAATCATAGCAGCTTTTTCCAATTCATTTTCTGATATTTTATTTTTACCAAAAGAAATATTAGACTTAATCGTTCCAGTAAATAATATTCCTTTTTGAGGTACAAAACCAATTTTATGTCTTAATTCTTTTAAATCAGCATCTTTAATATTAATGCCATCAATTAGAATTTTACCTCCTGTAACATCATATAATCTTGGTATTAAATTTACTAATGTAGATTTACCACTTCCTGTTGAACCAATAAATGCAGTAGTTGTTCCTTTTGTAGCCTTAAAGCTAATATTTTGAAGAACATCTTCTTCAGCATCAGGATATCTAAAATAAACATCCCTAAATTCTACTGTACCTGTTGTTTCTTTTGGAAAATGTAGAGTTTTTTCTTTATTTTTTATTGATACCTCTTTATTTAAAACTTCTCCTATTCTTTTCAATGATACAAAAGAACGAGGTATCATTATTGAAATTATTGAAATCATTAAGAATGACATAATTATTTCAATAGTATAAGTTATAAACGCTATTAGACTACCAACTTGCATAGAACCCATATCTACTTTTGAAGATCCTACCCAAATTATTAAGATACTAACAGCATTCATTATAAACATCATGCTTGGCATCATTAAACTCATAAGTCTATTTACAAATAAATTTGTTTTTGTTAAATCAGTATTCGCCTTATCAAATCTTTTTTCTTCATATTTTTCATTACCAAAGGCACGAATAACAGGTGTACCAGTTATAATTTCTCTAGATACTAAATTTAACTTATCCAATAATTTTTGAACTAAATTAAATTTAGGAAGTGCTAAAGAAAACATTACAACTACTAAAGTGAATATCATTGCAATAGCTAAACCAATAACCCATGCCATAGAACTGCCAGATACTTTTACAAAAGCACCTATCCCCATAATAGGAGCATAAATTACCATTCTAAGGCACATTACAGTTAACATTTGAACTTGTTGAATATCATTTGTCGTCCTTGTAATCAATGAAGCAGTAGAAAAATCTTCAAATTCCTTTGTTGAAAAGCTCATAACTTTACTAGTTACCTTACTTCTTAAATCTCTACTAAAATTAGTTGCTATTTTAGTTGAAAGATAAGTACTTGAAATAGTTAATAACATAGCTAAAATAGAATAGCCTAACATTATTAAACCAGTTTTTACAATATAATTTATTTGATAGGCTTCTAAATCAATACCAACTGCTATATATTCATTTTTTACATAATTAATTGCATATTGTTCTAATATACTTGATTCTAAATTTTCGATTTTTTCTTTAGAAATTGAAATAAAATTAGATAATTGTTCAGAACTTAAATCATTTATGTTAAAGGAATTAACATCAAAATTTTCTCCAAATAATGCTGTTAAATTATTATTTTTACTTTCTAACAGTTCTACCATAATAATTGGATAATTTAAAATATCATTTAAATTATCTCTAGAATCAGTGTCAATATCATTTAATAAATATACGCTTTCATTTGATAAAACACTATATTTATCAATATATTCATTATCATTTTTTTCTATTTTTGTATAACTTTCATTAACAATATTTTTTTCATCATCATTTAAAAATAACATTAATTTATTATATTCACTTTCACGAATAACTTCTAATACGTTATTTTCAATACCACCTTGCTGTATTCCAACATCAACTATTTTTGATGTATAATTTGGAAGCTCTAAATTACAATTTGCTTGAAAAAACAAAAGAAGTATTACTAATAAAATTTGCCATGTGTATTTTTTCAACGTATTAAATACATGTTTCATAAAATTAAAATTCCTCCTATTCTGTTCTAAGTGCAATAACCGGATCTTTCTTACTTGCCATAGTAGCAGGAATAAAGCCGCCAATTAAAGTCAAGATTAAACTTATAATTATTAATATAAATGCATGAATTGGATTTAATCTAGCAACATTTGCCAAATCCGTAATATTTTCTAAAATTATATTTGCAGGAATTAGTAAAATGTATGTTATTATTATACCTATTAAACCAGAACATAAACCAATTATAAAAGTCTCCGCGTTAAATACACGTGTTATATCCTTTTTCCTTGCCCCAAGCGCTCTTAATATTCCTATTTCTTTAGTGCGCTCTAATACAGAAATATATGTAATTATTCCAATCATAATTGAAGATACTACTAAGGATATAGCTGAAAAAGCTATTAATACTACTGTAATTGCATTCATAATATCGCTAGATAAAGAAGATATTGTGCTTGCTAAGTCTGTATAAACAATTTTGTGTTCATCATCTTGATTATCATTATATTTATCTAAATAGGCAATTATTTCTTCTTTAGTATCAAAATCTTTAGGATATATATTAATCATCATTGGATAAGTGTCTGCCCCTAAATATGCTAGAGTATTATCTTTCGTTTCAGTTCCACTTTCATCACTTGTAAACACTTCACCAGTTAACACATTATAATTTACTTCTTTTTGTGTTTTAACAATATCAGATTCATTATTTTTTTCTATAACATAATTTAACAAATCATTTGTATATAACATTCCAGATGTTGAAGTAGTTAATTTATTACTATCTTTACCTCGCATAATTCCAACAATTTTTAAAGTAATTGCATTATCACTATTATACATTGAACTATAATCTTGATTAAATGTATAATAACTACCTAAACTTTTATAATAATCATTATTTAATACTAGTTTGACTTCTTTATTAATTAAATCTTCAAAAGATATCGTTTTTTGAGTTGTATCAAATCCTAAAGATTCTAATAATTTGGAATCAAGTCTGTTTTTAGAATCTACTAATATCACTAACTCATTATATTCATTAGGCATATTTCCATATATAATATCATAATTAGACTCCACTATACTTACTCCATCCTTATCAATATTAACTGGAATTGTTGAAAAATTAGTTGTATTAACAATATTATATTTGTCATTACTATAATTTAAAATATTTAATGCAGTTGCCCTATAATACGAAATACCAGCAACTAATTTTGGATTAATATTTTCTATATAATCAATATATTCATCAGTAAAAATATTTTTATGTGTAATTGTTTCAGTAATTGGTTCAAGAGGATAAATTTCTTCTTTATCAGTATAACTTTCTAATTCATCATTTTGACCAGTCATTTCAAGCATTGTATCTTCATCCATTTCCATATTAGTTTTAGATATCATTATAGGTAAAGAAGATAACGTTTCTTTTTCAAAAATATCTATTTGAATGTCAAATCCATTAGATAATGATAGAATTAACGCAATACCAATAATACCAATTGAAGAAGCAAAAGCTGTAAGAAATGTTCTCCCTTTTTTAGTAATAATATTGTTGAAAGATAAATTTAAAGCTGTAAAAAAACTCATTGAAGTTTTTTTTATGTCAAACTTATCATTTTTTTCTTTTTCGTTGGTTATTGGATTACTATCATTAAGCAAATTGCCGTCTCTAAATTCAACAATTCTAGTAGAATACTCTTTAGCAAGTTCGGCATTATGTGTAACCATTATAACTAATTTATCTTTAGACAATTCTTTAATTAAATCCATTATTTGCTTACTTGTTTTAGAATCCAAAGCTCCAGTTGGTTCATCTGCTAAAATAATATCAGGATCATTAACTATAGCCCTAGCAATTGCTACTCTTTGCATTTGACCTCCGGATAATTGATTAGGCTTTTTACTCGCATGATCTTTTAAACCAACCTTGTCTAAAGCTTCTAAAGCTTTTTCTCGTCTTTCTTTATGTGATACACCACTTAAGGTCATAGATAATTCTACATTTGCTAAAATAGATATATGGCTTATTAAATTATAACTTTGAAAAACAAATCCAATGCAATTATTTCTATATGCATCCCAGTCTCTGTCTTTAAATTTTTTAGTTGATTTTCCATTTATAATTAGATCACCTTTATCGTATCTATCCAAACCTCCTATTATATTCAACAAAGTAGTTTTTCCACTACCCGAAGGTCCCAAAATTGATACAAACTCATTTTTCCGAAATTCTAAATTAACATCCTTTAAAACCTGTTGAAAAAAATCGCCAGTTTTATAGCTCTTACATATATTTTTTAATTTTAACATTATATCAACTCTCCTATATATTTTATTTCATTTTTTCCAAATTATTTTTAATCTTTAACATTAGTCTATATACAACAGATAAATCGTCTTCACTCATACCTTCAAATATAATATTTCCCATTTTCTTTTTTAATTTCATCATCTGATGATATTTTTCCATACCAATATTTGTTAAATATAATCGAGCTAATCTCTTATCATTAATATCATTTTTTCTAACAACGTATCCCATATGCTCTAATCTATTTAACATAGTTGTTATAGTCGCCGGTTTTTTCAAAGTAATATTAGAAAGTTCACTTTGTGTAATACCATTATTTTCAAATATTCTTTCCAATATAATTGGCTGACCTGGGTAAAGATTAATATCAATAAGTTCCTGATAATTAATTTTATAATTTAATAATACAATTTCTTTAAACATGTCATAAATATAATCGTATTTTCCCATATTCACCTCATTAGACGTCTAACATTATATAACTAAATAGAAATGGAAGTCAATACAATCACATAATTTCCCATAAAAAAAATATATACCAAAGTATATATAACAAAAAATAAAAAAAATATTAGCAACGACCTATTTTCGCGAACCACT
>CALVSZ010000003.1 GCA_944359705.1 uncultured Bacilli bacterium
ATCTTATATACCTACTAAAGTCAAAAAAAATATAAAATAGTATTTATGCTATTTTATTTTTTTTATGTCTTGTTGATATTCGTGATTTAAAATATTAGTTAAAGCCTTTACTAAATTGGTATTTTTTACAAATTGAATATGAGAGTTATCTATACATTTTTTATAACTTCCCAATATATCACTATATGGAGCAATAAATTGTCCGTTGTCTATTGGTAAGTTAATTAAAAATACGGATGGATAAATACTTCCAATAGCACTAGTCCCATAATCAATAGAACCGCTTTCTCCTAATTCATATAAGGAATTTAGAGAAGAATTTAATTCACACGGAAAGTCTCCATGTATTTGTTTATTTATGTATATTTTATTATTAGATGCTTGATAACTAATTACTCCAGCATAACAACCACTTTGATATAATCTAGCAATATAATTAAATAAACTTATATTTTCTATTTCAAAAACAAATTTACTTGGATTAATTGACGGAACACCAATTGGACCTGGCATGCTTTTTACTACTTTACTATTAATACCTTCTCCAAATAATACTTCTCCATTTAAAATACGTTCAAAATCAGGATTTTCTGGAGAATTAAATGTTAAATTTACTCCACTTCCATTAGACTTCCACTCAATTATACTTTGAGGTTGATAATGATTATATTCACATATTTTTCTTACTGCCTCTCTTAATTTATGATGTTTTGAAGGAATTAATTGCCAAGATGCTTTATCAAATAAGTAATATCTAGAAGTACTCTTAGAATCATTATTATCAATATTATAAGACATTTTATATAAAATACACTTATCTTGAAGCTCTGATATAGTCATATCACTATGAAAATAATAATCTAAAATAGATGTAGATATAATAAATCCTTCAGGATTATGTAAAGGAAAGAAATCAATTGTAAAATAATCTAAATCAATATCAGAAAGATTTCCATTTGCTATTTCTTCCATAAGAGATAATACATAATCTACAGTAATTATTTCATCTCCATTAGTTCCTCCGATTACTATTAAGTGCTTATTACCAGTACCAACACTATAATGTTCTACTTCATAACCATATCTAGTAGTAGCAATGTTCTTACACTTATTTATTTTGTTTTTAGCATTTCTATTATTTAGAATACGATTAATTCTTTCTTTATATCGATCATAATTTAAAATTTGCGTATCTTTTAATTTATAATATTCTTCTAAAGAAATTTGATATTTATTTAATTTCTCTGCTATATTTTTACCGACATAACGAATTAAAAATTTATTATTTTCTTTTTTTATTATAACAAAGCCATATTCTTCAAATAACTTACTTAAAAGATTATCAATAAAATCTCTATCTTTTTCTAAAGAAGTAATATCAATCATAAGATAATTTCCTTCTGTATCTAAATTATTAATTAAATTAATAGAAATATTCCTTAATAAAAGATAATTTTTTAATCTATCAAACTCACTTAACATTTGACTATGTAAAATTTCTTCTACTTCTTTTCTATCTTCTAAAGATAATTCTAAACTATAATTACTTTCATCCATTTTCTCACCTCAATAAAAATTAAAAATTGAGCATTAGCCATTCTGGTTTTAACAATAATAATATACCAATTAATAGTAAAATAATTCCTCCCAATATTTTAGATATTTTTCCATATTTAACTGATATTCCCGATACTTTCATAGTTGAGACTGCTATTATAAAAATAAGTAAGTCATCAATTAAGAAGAAGAAGATATAAACCATTATGTAAATAAAGTACTCTATTTTAGATAAATCATTAATTACTAAAATTTGGGTAAACATAACAGGAAGTCCCGCAGAACAAGCAAGTTCAATTAAACTAACAGATATTGCTAAAGCAATAACCCCAATTAAAGATAACCATATACTTTTTTCACTAGTAAATTTTTTTATTCGTTCCATAATTTTCTTTCGATCTTTTTTATCTGTAGCATTACAACCATTTTCACTTGTTTTAAAAGTTGTAATAATATTATATAGACCTCCAATTATAGCAATAAAGCCAATTACTGATCTTATTATATTTACTTTAGTAATTAGTACAGCTACATTTAACCATGCTAACATTATTAAAAAGTAAATTAAAGCTGAAGTAATCAAAAAGGTAGAACCTAAAATCCACATTTTCTTGCGATCTTTCATACTAATTAACATTGTAATTAAAAATAATAAAATCCACATTGCACATGGATTAAATCCATCAATAAATCCCATAACTACTGCTATCATAGGAATAGTGAGTGTTTTGGTATTTACTTCTCCTATTATAGGAATATTAAAGCTATAATTACCATAATCTTCTAAGTATTCATCTATAGAAGTATCATAATCATTTATTTCATAAGTTGGCAATTCTTTATTTAAATATTGTCCTACTTTATCAACATATCCATGTTTAGAATAATACTCAATACAGCCAATAATTGTCTTCTTACTATTTTCACCATATCCAATAAAAGTTTTTTCCCCAATAATTGTAAATGGAACACCTGATACATTTAAATCAAATAATGTTGCTACATTTTTAAAAATTTCACTATTATTATCTTCCGATAATTCGTATTTATAAATCCTTAAATTTTTATAATCATCTTTAATTGAATCAAGCATTTTTATTTCTTCTTCACAATGCGGACAAGTTTTCGAATAAAATAAATATAAATTTACTAAATTATCCTCTGCTTTTATATTACATATTGCTATCATAAATAAAAATAATGAAAATATTACATATTTAATTTTATTCATCCAACTCACCTTCCACTATTTTTATTAATTCTTTCAAAGAAACTTCACCAATTACTCTCTTTACTTCTAAGCCATCATTATTTATGAATATTATAACAGGAAGAATAGATTCTACATTATATTTACTTACCATATCTTCATCTATATCATAATCATACTCTACGATATCTATATTGTACTTTCCTACAATCTTATTAATTCTAGAATTCATAATTAAACAAGATGGGCACCATAAAGCACTAAACTTAATTATTCTCATTATTACCTCTTTTAAGCATTAATTTATTATAACATTCATCAAATACTTTTAAGAATTCATCTACTTCTTCTTCAGTTGTTAAATATGATAAACTAACTCTAATAGTATTACTAGCTCTATTTTTATCTTTATAAATTGCATAAACTGAATTTGACATAGATTCTGCACTTGAGCAAGCACTTTTAGTAGATACATATATTTGATGAGCATCTAAAGCATGGATAAACGTTTCTGGTTTTATTCCGATTAAACTAAAGTTAATAGTGTTACATACTGATTTATTTGTACTATTTATAAATACATTATCATACTTTTCTAACTTATTTATAATCTTTTTATTTAGTTTAGAAATATATTCAATATTTTTATCTATATTAGGTATAATTAGTTCTAATGCTTTCATAATAGATGCATAAAGAGCTATGGCAGGAGTTCCAGCACGATATACTGTCGTAGATTTTCCACCATGAATAAGTGGCTCTATTACAATATTTTCTTTCTTTATAAGAAGAGCTACCCCCTTTAATCCATATATTTTATGCGCAGATACACTAGCTAAATCTATATTTTTAAAATCAACATTAATTTTTCCTACTGCTTGAGTACAATCGACATGTAAAAATGTCTTAGGGTTCTTTTTTACTATTTTAGCTATTTCTTCAATTGGTTGAACTATTCCAAGTTCACTATCTACATAGGAAATACTAACTAAAATAGTATCATCTCTAATTAAACTTTTTAAATGATCTAAATCGACCGTTCCATCACTTTTTAAATTAACAAAATCAACTTCAATTCCATGCTTAGTTAAGTAATTTAAAGGAGCAATTACTGATGAATGTTCAAGAGAAGTCGTAATAATATGCTTACCTCTATTTTTATATTTAAAACATATTCCCTTAATTGCAGTATTATTTGCTTCACTAGATGATGAAGTATATATAATTTCTGTCGGTTTTACTTTTAAAATATCACCTATTTTATTGGTAATATAATCTTCTAATTCTTTAGATTTTATTCCAAGGCTATGTAATGAATTACTATTTCCTGGGTAATCTAAACAAACTTTATTAAAAGTATCTAACACTCTTTTATCTACTGGCGTTGTTGCTGAATAATCTAAATATATCATTTAATCACTTCCTAAAGATATTTTATCATAAATATAAATTAAGGTCTATTATATACAAAAAATATTAAAAGAAAAGAAGAATTATTTTCCTCTTTATATACTTAAAAATTATAATTTTTGATTTAATGAATTATATTCTAGCTCACTAATCGGTAATCCTAAAGATAACCTCTTCTCTAAAGAATATTTAGAATATACCGTCTTAGTTAGTTTCTTAACTTTTTTATTATAAAAATCTAAATCTTTCCAAACGTCCTCTAATTCAACTCCAAATAAAAATATTTGCGCAGGACAAATACCAATCTGCCAAGGATTAGGATATCCATTTAATTTTTCTTTTAATAAAGTTAAATATTCGTGGTTATATAAGTTAGGCACTTGATCTCTTACTGGAGTTAATAAATTAACTATAGTTTTATAAGAATTAATTTGTGCTAATCTTTCTGAAGGATTAACTTTATAATATTGTTGGTATAAATTTTTATATTTAGATAGCAACGCAGATAAATCATTTTCATCTATCTTTCCAGTACTAATTGCCTTAAAAATTTCCCAATTATTTAAAGACTTTTCTAATAAGAAAGAAGCATTTATTAATTTAAAATAAATTGAATTATCATGCCTATTATCGCATAGCTTATTCTGATATACATGTTCTAATTCATGTAAAATAATTTGAACTATTAATAAATTTTTAAACATAAGACGTTCAAGTGAATTAAATAGATAATAATATTGATAATGTTTACTTTTACTTTCTATAATTCTTTGAATACTCCCACTATGTATTGAAATATCCATTGATGTAAGATTATATTCAGCTCCTATTATACCATTACTACTTTTAATTAATTTATCTGTGATATTTACTCTTTGAATATAATTATAAAGTCTCTTTTCCAAAACGACAATTTCAACTAATCTATCAATAAATGTTTTATCGATAATTTTCCCATTAATAGAATAATCATAAACAAGTTTGAAAATATAAAATTCCATAAAATTCACCTTACATTATTAAACTAACACAAATGCATAAGACAAACTATTACCAATCATCATAGCGTTATCTTTTAGATAAATATTATATTCAAGCAATTCATAATCATCAATATTACTATTATATAAAATATAGTAATTGTAATTAGAATCAGCATAATTATACAATGAGTCTAAATCATAAATTTTATTATTAAATAATATTTTTAATTCACTGTCTTTAACCGTAGAATCTCTATCTATTCGCAAATAAAGAGAATATTCACTACTTCTTTTACCACAATTAGATATCTCGATTTTATTACTAACTAAATTATTAATCGCATATTCATCAGTCATTGGGAACCATTTTTCTCCGTAATCAGTTAATTTAATAGCTAAATTATTATTTAAGGATTCAACAATTGATTTTTCTTTATTATATTTATCTTCTAAATTAGGGAAAACAAAAATAGCTACTAAAATTACCACTAAGCAAATAAAAATTTCATTAAATATTTTAAAAATTTCTTTATTCATAACCAAAACCCTTTTTTATATTTTAATTTATTTTTTTATTTTTTAATTTCTTTTCAAATATTTTTACTTCTTGATGATATAACAGTTGTTTTTTTACATCGTAGTATTTAGAAATTACTCCAACTCCTAATTCCTTTTCAATAAACGCTTTTGCTTTTTCTTTATTATAAACTAAACCAAGCCATTCATCATAAACGTAATCTCTATTTGTTAAATTAATTACGTCAGGAATAGTAATTGAGTCTGGCATTTCCTCTATAGTAAAAGCACTAAAACCTGCTAATCTAAAAAACAACTCTAAATCACTTAAATTATGATTAACTATAAAATGAAATACTAAAAATGGCAAAGAATTAAAATTTCCTACTTTGTTATCTTTATTTTGAAAAACATATTTACTTGGTGCAATTAATTCACTCCAATTATCGCCATACATATCAAATCTAAAATAATTATCATTTTGAATCATCAAAATCCCCCCAGTACCATTAAGTGATTAATATATTACCACAATTTATTATAATTGTCAAATTTACAAGCATAATAAAAAGAATAATATAAAATTACTCTTTTATTAATTGTCCATCCATGCATAAGCTTTTATTGTACCAATGAATGCACTATTTTGTTCATTATTAGTCATCTTTTCATAATCTAACCACATATTTAATGACACATTTACAGTACTTTTAGGAGATATTATACCCTCATACAAGATAAATGTTGGCCTTTCAATTTTTAATCCACCTTCTAAAATATCATCAATAGTCCAAATATTATTATCTAAATATTTAATACCATTGTTAACGTATTCTACATCTACTTGATATTTTACAAATTTACTACTTAATTTTTTAACATTGTATTTGTCATAATCTTCTGTTTCTTCAATTACTAAACGATATTTTAATTCTTTATCAGTAGGATTAGTAATCTTTATATTATTTTCAATTTCATTTTCTTCATCAACATCATCCATGTCCACTACTAATCCGGAATCAATTTTATCTATATTACCGTCTTCATCATATTTTATATTATCTTTATCCACTATAACAGAACTGCCATCAGGATATTCTACTAATACTTTATCGTTTTCATATTCAGTTAAATTTGTGCCGTCAGGTAAATTTTTCTCAGTAGTATCATTTATAGGATCATTTTTTATTTTTTCAATATTACCATCTTTATCATAAACAATATCTTCTTCTCTAACTAAATAACGATCTCCATCAGGTTCACACACTTCAGTAATACCATTTTCAAATTTCGTAATTAAAGTACCATCAGGGAGTGTTTTACTAGTATCAACATCTGATGTAGTTCCATCTATCTTATTTATATTTCCCGATTCATCATACTTTATATCATTATAATCATCAACATATATTTTAGTACCATCAGGATAATCTATTACAGCTTCACCATTTTCATAAATAGTAATAATTTCCTTAGAAGGTAGAGTCGTTTGTTTTTCAATATCATCAGTTTTTCCAAAAATATCTTTAATATTACCATTATCATCATACTTTATATTAGAATTTTCATCAATATATTCACTACTTCCATCAGGATATTTTATAACAGCACTTCCATCATCAAAGATTAAAACAGTATCACCGTCTGGAGTTTTCTTTTCATAAATTTTTCTTCCTATATCATCTTTAATTATTTCTTTAATAATATTCTCTTTATCATTTAAAGAAATATCACCAGAACGTCTTACCATTATAGTTTCATTAGTACTAGTAATTATCATTGCACTTCCATCACTATAATATTTTATAACTGTTTTATCAGATAACTTTATTTCGTTAATTTTAAAAGCTGCATTATTATTAGGAAAAGATACATTTTTTCCATCTATATTTATATCTTCCTCATTTCTAACAATATACTCAGTATTATTCATAACTACCAATATAGTACCATCACTATAATAAGTTATTTTAGTATTGCCTTTATTATCGTGTTCATATTCAAAACTAATTCCACTAGGATTTATTTTTACTATGTACTCATTATCTTTAGATATTAAGATATTACTTCCATCACGCACTAATAAATCTTCACCTTTTCTTTTTACAATAGCACACCCATCACTATAATAAGTAATAATCGTTCCATCTTTTAAATTTTTAGTTTCAAAAATACTTACTTTCAAAGTTTTAGCATTCTTATATATTTTACCATCATCACTAACTCCATAAGCATCATCAACAGATGAAACTCTAGTTATTGTACCATCATTATAAATTATCATTGCACTTTTATCACTAAAGAATTTTATAATACCAAATTGGGTAGTTATTTCTTTTACTTCAAATATAACCCCATCTTTTAATCCTATATTTCCATATTTTTGATATAACTTATATTTAGCATTATTATCAGTAAAAGGTTTTCGATTATTAACACTAATATTAGAACTACCGCCATCAAAATCTAAGATTAACGAAGTTAACAAGTCATATGGATTAGATGAACGATTTAGAGAAGAAATAGCAAGATTTAGCCCTAAAATTAATATTAAAAGAATAAATATTAATAGCAAAATTAACATCTTTCTATTTTTAAATAATAACCATTTTTTATCTTTTCTTTCTTCTTCTATGACTATTTTATTTTTATTAGTATCAAATTTTTTTACTTTAAATTCTTTTGGTCTTCCCATTTTATCACCTAACTTTTAATAAGATTTGCCTTTTTACCAACTTTTTTAAACAATTTCATAATATCATAAGATATAATTGCTAAACATGGTAATAAAATTACATAAATCCATCCACTCATATCTACTAAAAACTCTTGTAGGAATCCTAATTTAGGGATTTTAAAGATGACTTTTCCAATAACATTATAACTTGGTGCTAAAGTAGCATCTGCTGTATTATTATTATCACCCTTTGTTTGAAATTCAATTTCTCCAGTAGTAGGATCTGCATATACCTCATTAATTCTATGAGTCACAGTAATATCAGGAAGTCTAGGATCACTAGATATAAAAGTTATAATATCACCTTTTTTTAATTCACTAGCATCTACTTTTTTAGTAATTACGACATCTTTAATTTGAATTTCTGGAAGCATGCTTCCCGTTTCGACAACATAAGCATTTAGTTTAGGAGGCGTATAATCCCCTTTCATTGCTCTTATTTTTATATCTCCAACATATATTAACAATGCTCCACCAATTAATAATAACCATATAAAAATGGCATAAGATATAACACTTAAAATAAATTTTAATGGGTTTTGTTTTTCTTTAACAACTTTAACTTTATAATGTTTAACTTTAAACTTTTTAGTCATAATGTCTCTCCCTTACTATTCTAAAATTATTATACAATAAATATATTTAATATACAAGAAAAAAAAAGAAAACTATTCAATACTTTGAATAGCATCAACTCCTAAATTAATCTTTAATTTTTTACCTTGTTGATCATCTTGATTAACCCCTGTTTCTTCTAAATACAACATTAATGTATATTTTTTAGTTTCCCCACTTGCTAAATGTTCACCACTACTTATATATACTTGACTAGCATCTGCAATAGCACCTGTAGTTAATTTATTTCCAAATTCGTCAAATAAAACATATTTAATGGCATTTCTATCAAATTCATTGTTGATTATTTCCATATAAATATCAATTGTTTGATCTAAACTACCAGCACTTTCTACTTCAAAATTACTAACATAACAATTTTCAATATCATCTATTGTATTAGGTTCATTTCTTGGAATAAATTTAGGATTATTGATAATTTGACCATCAATAAAATTAATAACTAAAGAACCAGTATATATTTTAGTATCATCTTTATTCTGACTAGCAACTAAAGCAAAGTATGCAATTGTAACACTAGAGACCATAATTATTAAACTAATAATTAGAATAACTAAATAAAAGATATCTTTAGAAGACATTTCCTTTTTCTTTTTTGCTAATTTCATCCTATCACCTAGTATAATGGTATCAAAAAAAAAAGAAAAATGCAATATTTTTCTCTTAAGGATTAAACTGATTATTAAGCTGAAATTACAAAAGAAGATGTTAATTTATCGCCATGGATGGATTCAAACCCCATTATACAATTATAACTCTTACCTTGATCTTCATTCTGACTAGCTTCTATTTCACTAATCCAAAATACTACATAATAACTTATTGTTTGAGGACTAGTGGTACCATCGCCAATATTAGTAATGTAAGTACTACTATTCTTTTTAAAATACATAGTATCTCCAGAATTATGTGTTATAGTTATTATGTCAGTTATAGGAGTATACACATTACCATTTTTTGTATAAATCATAAATTTTAAATTATCGCTTGTATAAGTACTATTAGAAGTTCTAATAAATCCATGTAAATCTAATGGTAATCCATTGTTTACAACATCTAATTTATATAAACTGCAGACTTCTTGTCCATCATTATCCATACACTGATTACTAGATTTACTTATTAACGTGGTTATTAAATCGTCTTTTACTGGCATTAAGGAAGATGATTTTTTTATTTCATATACTTCTACCCCAAAATTAGCATTATAAGTACTTCCTACTATATTGTTATTCCGAGTAGAAGCATTAAAAAATGAAAATGTTGTTCCAAAAACAACTGCACATATAATTAATACTATAAGAATTGCTAAAAAAATACTTTTTTTCAATCTATCACCGCTTCCTATTGTAATAAATATATCAAAATACTAAAAAAAAAGCAACTGATATTATATAAAAATATAATATTATTGCTCTATATTTTTTTAAATATTGCCCTTGTTAAACATAATGATTTATATTTCATTTTTAATTTCACATTATTTTTATCGAAAAGATTGTCTTCTTCCATAGTACCCTTTAAATATATACTTATTTCATTTATTTTATTTAAATCGATAAGTTTTTTTATTTTTTCTAAAATTATACCTCGCTTAGTATCACTAATTCCTTTAGGATTAAGCATATAATACGACAAAATTTTAAAAATATCATTAGTTAAATGTTTACTTTCCAGATTAAATACATAGCAAATATCGTCTTCATGAGTATTCGACAAAATACTATTAGAATTAGATGCCATCTCTAATAACAATTTTCTAATATTAGAATTTTTTGTTTTACTAATATAATTAATATCTTCTATATGATAAATAGAAGTTTGAAGTTCTTCTCTATGTAAATAAATTACCAAATCTTTAAAAATTTCATCATCTTTAATATTTTCTAGAACATGTAAATCAAATTTCTTATATTGACTTTTTCTAAACTGTGGATTTATTAATAACAATGCATAATGAATAACACATTTATCAGAAATATAATTAATAGAATATACATCTTTTTCAAAATTTTCATCGTAATCACATCTAACAGTATTCATTAAAAGTTCTTTAGTTTCTCTATTAATATTATTACTGTCAATAATTTTATATTTTTTTATCTCTTCTTCTGATATTTTTTTTATATAAATATACATTGCTATAGCAGTTTGCCTACTTTTAGCCATAGCAATGACCCCTACTTTAAATCTGTATTTTTTATCTTTAATTATTTTAGGATCAGTCATCAATTTAAAAAGAAACTGATTAGCAATAGGATTTACAGTCAATAATTTCATGTTATCAACATGAAATTTATCGGATAAAGATATTTTATTAACTGCTAAATTATTAACACTATATTGTTCTTTACAACCATCTAATTGTAAGCAATTACTATCACAATTAAAAACTATTTTCATATCAATTTGATGATATTTACTATTAATTGAATTTTTATCACATGCTATTTTTACAAGCGCTGAAGAAATGAGAAAATCAATACCATTAACACTTCTGTCTTTAGCAGTTAATATTAATTTCAAATCCTCATCATGATATTTACTTTTTATAAAAAATTCATTTGCTAAAAATGACAAAGAGATAGTTGGAATACCATATTTAGAAAGCGCATCTATATCTTGATAAAAAGTTCCACTATTAAGGAAATCTCGATTACATAATTCTTTTTGTAACCCTATGTTTTCTTGACACTTTCCTAATTTCGATAAGCTTTCTATTCTTTTTTTATAATCATGACACTTCAGTAAATTTTTATCTATTAAAATTGTTAATGGGA
Source organism: uncultured Bacilli bacterium (assembly GCA_944359705.1). Classification (GTDB taxonomy): domain Bacteria; phylum Bacillota_I; class Bacilli_A; order RF39; family UBA660; genus CALVVX01. The sequence goes on from CALVSZ010000003.1 coordinate 11,830, forward strand.
AACTAATTGAATTAAAATCAATATCTAGACTAAGAAAATTTTGAATTTGTCTAGATGATAAAGTAGATAACCAATTATAAATAGCATCTCTTCCACCGATAAAATCATTTAAATGATATTTTTTTAATTGTCTAAATACTTTACTTATATATTTATATTTCATTAAAAACCTCCAGTAAAAAATATTTACTATCGATTAATAATTTCACAAATTTTTTGGATGTCATTTATTTCAACCTCAATCTCCTTATAACTGTTCATATCTTTAATTTTTATTTTTCCAGTGTTTATTTCATTTTCACCAATAACTATGGTAAATGGAATATTATTTTTATTTGCCCATTCAAAAGCCTTTTTTACTTTTTTATTATTCATCTCTATAATTGTTTTAATTTCTTTTTTTCTAAGATCAGTGGCTAACTTTAAGCATTCAAATTCCTTTCCCATTGGAATAATATATAATTGATAAAATACGTCAGAATCATTTTTAGAAATAATTTCAAAAATTGGAACTAATCCAAAAGTCATTCCTACAGCAGGATAACTATTACCATCATTAATAAAATTAGTAATTATTTTATCATATCTTCCACCAGCTCCGATGCTAGAAGTTATTCTTCTTTCTTTATCAAATACTTCCCAAATAGTTCCAGTATATATATCTAATCCTCTTGCTAAATACGGAGTAAATACGCATTCCTTCAAATTAAATTTTTCTATATAATCATTTAACATTTTTATTTCAACAATTCCTTCTTTTAATTGAGAATTGGTCGTATTATCAAATGCATTTAATAATTCACTATTTTCCATTTTAAAATAATTAAATAATTTATCTAAGCTTTGATTACTTATATCCAAAGCCTTAATTTCTTCTTTTACACCGTTTTCTCCTATTTTAGCTAATTTATCTACAGCCAATATAACTTTGGATATAACCGATTTTTCGATTCCACATTCCTCTATTAAACCTGATAAAAATTTTCGGTTATTCCATTCAATCTCTATATCTATTCCTAACTCGTTATAACAATTAATTGCCATAAGCAACATTTCTATCTCCGGATATGTTCCCTCTAATCCACATAAATCTACATCACATTGATAAAATTCTCTATCTCTACCTAATTTAACCGGTCCATCTCTAAATACTTTACCTATTTCATATCTTCTAAATGGAAGAGTTATTTCTCTATTAATGTTAGATGCTATAACCTTGCAAAATGGCACAGTCAAATCATATCGAAGACCAATATGTCTTTTTCCTTGATCTTCTAATGTATATACTTCTTTTAATATTTCAGCACCACCAGCATACTTAGATGCTAATAAATCATAATTACATAAAATTGAAGTTTCTAATGGTAAATAACCATATAATTCAAAATTTTTACGTAATTTATCAATTATATTTTGTTTAATAATTTGATCTTTTGGCAATGAATCAAATGTCCCTTTTACATTTTTTAATATATTATTATCCATATAATCCTCCAAAAATAATTAAAGTTCTATGACTAATTATAGCATAACATCTTACTTATATCAATATAAGCATTTCTACAAAATTAAACTACCTTTTACACAATTTTTTAATTTGTTCCTTTTTCCCAGAAAATTCATACCACTCATTACAAAAACTATATAAATTTTTAAAAATAGGAGTTTTAGATAAATCCGATAATACTTCTTCTATTTCTTCATTTAAACTATGAATATATTTTTCTATATCTCGTTCTAATTTCTTTATAGTAATTTTCTTCATTAACATTGATATAATTATATTTAATAAATCATTATTATTTTTAACATCTTCATATTGATAACTTAAATCACCGCTATCATATAATGTAATTTTTTCATATTGTTCATTTATATTTAACTTTTTCTCAAGCTGTTTTTCTCTTTCTTTAATAAGAATAATATTTTTTTCATCGATCATTTTTTTTATATCACTTTTTCTTAATATATCACCATCTTCCAATTCAACATCACTAGAAACTGCTGCAATATATCTAATTTGATATGAAACATTTTCATATTCAGTACTTTTTCCTTCTTTCCAATGTTTAGTAGCAGGAAATGTCATATAAGTACCAAATTCAACAAATCTATTATATTTTTTATTATATTTTTGAGAAAGCACTTTCAAACAATCATTATCATCAAATAAAATATCATATAATTTATAAAGTAAATCATACATTTCTAAATTTGATAAATTTTCTAAACCTTTATTGTAAAAAGTAATAACATTCACATATTCATCTATCAATTTCTTAAATCTATTGAAAGCATCATTATCAGACTCTCTATACATATAATCACTAAATTCATAAAATAACATAATATCTTTTTTAAAAATTTCCATACAAACATCCATAAATAATTTTGCATTATATTATATCATATTTAAATAAAAAGAAAAGAACTATCAACATTTTGCCGATAGTTTAATCAAAACATATCTATTATTTGATCTAATTTAGTAATTGAAGGATATTTACATTTTTTATTACTATCAGAAAATTTAATAGCAATTCCACCTTTATTACTCCATAAATCTAAATTACCTAAATAGTCATCTACTAATATTGCATTTTTAGGATTTACAATATCACATTTATTTATTTCCTTGGGTACAAGTATTACTCCAACATCCTTTAATTTATTATTAATATATTCAATCTTACCTACTCCTTCATTATATGAATGAATATGAGTAAGTACATTTACTTCAAACTTATTAGTAGCCATTATCTTTTTAATACAAGATATACTTTCTTTTAGTTCTGGGGTTTGTTTAATTATATGATTCCAATCTAAATTATAATAGAAATCTCTTATTTCTTCATCTGTTCCTAATTTTAAATTAGCAATCATATCATATGTTACCCTAATTGTATCTAAAATAACACCATCAAAATCAATATATAACTTCTTCATATTAATTTAAACCATTAATTATACCATTTTCTGTTTCATAATAAGATACAATTTGATCATTAATAATTTTAATTAAAGTTGGAGCTTTAACCTTTAATTCTTCTAAATTTTTAGCATTAGGATTACTACTATCTTCACTTACGTAATTTTGATTAAGCGAACTACTAGTATCTACCCTATACACTTTATAATCACTTAATTTATTAGAAATAGTTGATTCAATATTACTATTAGTTTCTTCAAAATTATAAAAATATACATAATATTCTTCTTCTTTTTGTTTAAAAATGGCACTTGCAATTATATTATTACTAACAGTATCTACCACATCATTTTCTGAATTATTACCAAACCATTTTATTTCTTTAGTAATAAATATTCCAATTAATAGATATATAACTACACAAAGAATAATTAAAATAATTGACATCTTATCCAATTTTTGGACCTCATTATCATCATTATTATTAGTTTCTCTTTTTAAACTTTTTCCTTCTATTTTACTTTGTTTTCTTCTTAATTCTCTACCCACAAATATACACCTCGTAGATATTATAACAAATATTATCTACATCGTAAAGTAAAGATCTTTATTTTCCAAAATAATCATTATAGATTTTTTTAAAAATACTTAAATGAATTTGTTCGTCTACTATTATTCTTTTTAAAATATTAACAATAAATTTGTCTTTAATTACTTTTGTTAAATAATTATAATAATTTATTGCTTGTATTTCAGCATTAATATTTATTCTAAGAATATCATTCAAATTATTATTATATTTTACATAAGAAGTATTAAAATATTTACTAAGTCCATTTTTATATGGTGATGAATATACTGGTTTTACACCAAGAAGTAATACTAGTTTACCTAATATTTCTAAATGTTTCATTTCTACAACAGAAATTTTTTTTAAAATGTTAGATATATCTTTATATTTTTCTTGTAATATTAATGATTGATATAAATATAAATGTATTGCTGTATCTTCACTAGTTTCACTTGCATATGCTTTTCTAAGCAAATTAGCATATGTATAATTTTTAGTCTCTACTTCTATATTTGGATAAGGTATTTTACTTTCAAATATCATATTATCCCTCCAATATATCATAGTACTTAGAAAAGAAAAAAATGTTAATTTTCTTTAACACTTTTTATATTTTGCAATTCAAAACGATATTCTTGCTTAACGTTTGGATATTTAACTTTATCTACTTTGGAAGTAAACATATCATAAGGTCTTATATATAATTGGTTATCTCCATATAAAGCTCTATACACAACACATTTTTCCATAGTTTCAGAATATAGACCTATATCCTCAACAATATAATAGTCTCCTTTAAAATGTTTATATACTCCTTTAATTTTAACTTCATTCATTATAACAACTCCTTTAACTCTTTTTCTAAAACAGATAAATCATTAGGACTCATAAATATGTAAACACTACCTTTATGTTTAGATAATATTTTAGCATCATTCATATTTAAATGATAACCATTATTTAATTTATCTATTATTATATTGGATGTAATATTAGGATAATCTTCTTGTTTTTCCCTAGCAGGATGAATATCTAATACATATGCATAGTTAGCAAGATTTAAATATTTGGCAATATCACTAGCAAATTCTTCTGTTCTAGTAAAAGTATGGGGCTGAAATATTGCTACAATACTCTTATTGGGATACTTTTGTTTTATTGCATTCATTGTTGCTTTTATTTCATTAGGGTGATGAGCATAATCATCAATTATTATAGAATCGTTAATAAATTCCTCGCTAAATCTTCTTTTAGCTCCTTTAAATTTGCTTAAGTTATATTGAATTTCTTTACTATTTAATCCCTCTAAATAACACGTAGTTATTACTGCTAGAGAATCTAATAATTGATGTTCTCCATATAATGGCAAAGTAAATTTACCAAATAAATTATCATTTATATATACTTCAAATTTAATGCCATTTTCATTATATTCAATATTTTTAGCAATTACATCATTATTGTTAGATAAACCATAGGTAATAGGTTCTTTATCTAATATCATTTTACCAGTATATGGATCATCGCCATACATAATTACTTTTTTAACAGTTTTATTCGCTAAACTATTATAAGCATCAATTACATCATCTATATCTTTAAAATAATCAACATGATCTAAATCAATATTAGTAATTATTAAATAGTATGGCGTATAATTTAAGAAATGCCTTTTATATTCACAAGATTCTAATGCAAAATAAGTATTTTCTTTACTAGCATATCCTGTTCCATCTCCGATTAAATAATTGGTATTAGGCAAAGTAATAGATAACATTGCTGTTGTCGTAGTCTTTCCATGGCATCCTGATACGCATATTGTTTTAAACTTAGTCGTTAATCTTCCAACCATCTCTTCATATGTTATAATTTCTAAATTAAGTCTTTTTGCTTCAATTATTTCTGCATTATCATCAGTAATAGAAGCTCCCCTAATTATAATTAAACCTTCTTTTATGTTATTTTTATCATACACCATAATCTTTATATTTCTTTCATTTAAACCTATTTCTGTAAAAAAGTGTTTTTCAACATCACTTCCTTGAACACTATATCCTAAATCATGCATAATATTTGCAAGAGAACTCATCCCTGCTCCTTTAATTCCAATAAAATGATACATACTTATTCCCCCTTATTTTTATATTTTTCAATATGTGATTTAATCAATTCTTTATCATCAAAATAATTAATTTTCATAGCATCTTTTACTTCTTTTAAAGTAATACTAGCTTTTGCTCTTGCTTTAAGACTACCTTGCTCTAATATATTATATACTTCTTCAATTTTATTTTCATATATTTTTCTTCTTTCCCTAATTGGAGTTAGTATTTCTTCTAATACATTAAATAAAAATTTCTTTATTTTAACATCCCCTAAACCTCCACGATCATAATGAGCTTTCAATTCATCTAAATTTTTATATTCTGGCAAATATTTAGAAAAATGTTCATCTGTACAAAATGCATCTAAATATATAAAGACAGTATTACCTTCAATTTGTCCTGGATCATCTATCTTAATATGATTAGGGTCCGTATACATTGACATAACTTTTTTTCTTACTTCTTCTGTTGAATCTGATAAATATATACAATTCCCTAAACTTTTACTCATTTTTGCTTTACCATCTATTCCTGGCAATCTTAAACAAACTTCATTATCTGGAAGTACTGCTTTAGGTTCTACTAATACTTTGCATTTATACGTACTATTAAAAGAACGTACAATTTCTCTTGCCTGTTCAATCATTGGAAGTTGATCTTCTCCAACCGGGATAACATTAGCTTTAAAAGCCGTAATATCGGCCGCTTGACTAATTGGATAAGTCCAAAAGCCAACAGGAATTGATGTATTAAAATTTCTTAATTTAATTTCTGACTTAACCGTTGGATTTCTCTCTAATCTAGATACCGTAACTAAATTCATATAAAAGAATGTAAGTTCTGTTAATTCTGGAACCTGTGATTGAATAAATAGTGTTACTTTTTCAGGATTTAATCCTACTGATAAATAATCAAGAGCTACTTCAATAATATTTTCTCTAATCTTATTTGGATTATCAGCATTGTCAGTAAGTGCTTGAGCATCTGCTATCATTATATACATCTCATCATAATCATTGCTATTTTGTATGTTTATTCTTTCTCTTAGAGAACCAACAAAATGCCCTAAATGTAGTTTACCTGTTGGTCTATCTCCTGTTAAAATTATTTTTTTAGACATACCATCATCTCTTTTCTAAATTAATTTTAGCATATTAAGAATTATTAGTAAAGAAAGAATTTATGCAAAAAAAGGAATGAATTAATACATTCCTTGAAGTTTCTTTTTATCAATATTACTTAAACTTTCTAATTTCCAATTACCATCTTTATCTTTTAATACATCAAGTTCTAATGTATAGGTAACTGTATCATTAGTATTTTCTAATCTCTTAATTTTTTCATCATTGTATTCTTCTAAAGTATAATCTTTATCACTATATTCATCATTTAAGTCATTAATAGTTTTTTTATAATCATATACTTTTATTTGAACCGTAATTGTAGAAGTATCACCATCTATTTTTTCATCTTTTATTTCATAACTTAAATTTTTATATTGTTTTTCAATTAATTGTTTATATTTTTCTTTCTGATTATCATTTAAATTTTCTTTATCAATAATTATATCTATTTCTGAAGATATATCACTATCTAACATTTGATATTTAGCTAATAATTCTTCTACTTTACTAGAAGGAGTATTTGTTAATGAACATCCAAATGTAAAAAATAAAATTAATAGTGGTAATTTCTTTTTCATAATATCATCTCCACTATTAATATTTATCATATCTATAAAATTATACATTAAAATTCATAATTATTTAATACTTCTAATATCATACTAGAAGAATATCCCAAATTAATTAAATTAGTATATATTTTATTTTTCAACAAAAACCCTTTGTATTTCTTATTAGATTTTATAAACTTAGTTATTAACTTATTTATTTTTTCATATATAATATCTTCATCTATAGTGCTTATACATTTACTTATAATATTATTATCTATATTATGTTTTTTTAATTCTAGTTCAATTTTATATGGCCCCATTGTTGTAAAATTCAACTTGTCATTAATAAAAGCCTGTGTAAAAATAGCATCATTTAACAAATTATTTTTAATTAATCTTTCTATTATAATATTAATTACTTCTTCACTATATTTTTTACTTTTCAAATATACTTTCATTTCATTAATACTTCTAAGCCTTATTCCAATATAATTAATGCTTTTACTATAAGCCTCTTCATATACATTATCATTCATAATGATATTATATAAACTATCATCAATATCTTTTTTATATAATAAGTTATTTTTTAAAATAACATCTTCATAAGTATCAATAGTACTACCATCTTCTAAAAACAATTTATATTTACCATTATTTTCTTTTTTATATTTAATTATTTTTATAACAATCACCTCTCAAGCAATATTATTTGCGTCTTTTCACATTATTAAAACTATTATCAATTGCTTCTGATAGTTTTAAAAAGGTTCCATTTTGTTTACATATTTTTATAAAATCGTAAATAGTACAAAAATATCCTTTGGCAAATAAAATTTTCTCATCATCTATAGCTATTCCATTACCATCAAATAATCCACCTACATTAAATGAAGTGTAAGGATAATCACTAAATTTTCCATCATACATATAAAATTCTTTTATTTTTCCATCTAAGCCAAAATAGGATACTTTTCTATCTGTAGATACTTTGGATAAAGGAATTGAGCCATTTGTAAAATTATAAACATCTATATAGCCTTTAAAAGAGGATTTATTATTTATATAATCTTCAACCATCATTCCATCTGAAGATAAATACTTAAAAGTTCTATCAATCCATGATACCAAACCATCTTTGGCAACTAGTGCGTAACCTGAATTATTAAAATCAGTAGCATAATCATAACGATAAGGCAATAATTTATTATCAGCTTCACGTAAATAACCATATTCCCCATTTTCTAATTTAATAACTTTTACTCCATTTATAAATTCATGAGCATCATCTATAATTGCACTTGTAAAAGTAGGCCTACCTGTTAATGGTAAAATTACAGTAATAGAAAAACTATCGCCGTTTTTTAAATAAACTTTATATAAAATATTACGATATTTTTCATCTATAACAGCTGTACTTATACTTCTTATTCTATAAATTTCATTTATATCATTCATCTATTTCACCTCGAACAATTTCATTGTACCATAATTTTAATAAAACAAACAAAAAAAGTATAATCAAATATACATATTTTTACGTTGTAATGGATTATACTTTTTTTCTTCCTTATAAAATTTTTCTACTAAAGATATTTTATTTTCTTTTAAACTCTTAGGAACGTCAATTATTCTTTGATTGTATGAACCCCTAAATAATGCATCAAAACTTTTTTTACTAATATCAAATTTCCCGTCCACTAATACATCAATATTATTTAATAAATTTAAAATACCTTGATCATTTTTACTTCTTCTTACTAATACTTCAAAGTCAAATCCTGTATAACACCAAACATCTAAATTTTTGCTTTTTGCATATTTAGCAATTTCTGCACATTCATTTGGTTGAAAGAAGGGATCACCACCAGATAATGTAATCCCTTGATGTCCCTCCAATTCATCAATCCAAGATTTAACTTCTTCAAAATCAATTAACGCCCCGCCTTCAAAAGAATGAGTTTGAGGATTTTGGCATCCCTTACAATTATGTGAACATCCTTGCGTCCACAAAACTGCTCTTACTCCTTCACCATCAACAATGCTATCTTTTTGAAGTTCTGCAGCTAATCTTATTTGCATTATGCTAATTTCTCATCAAAAATACCTTTAGTACTATGTTTTACTCTATCTCTTTCTTCTGCTCTTTTTCCATTATTAAATCTATCAGTAGTACCTACTAGATATCCTGTAATTCTTCTAATTCTTTCAAATTCAACGCCTTCCCCAACTTTTTTAACTTCTCTTACTTCTTCTTTCATTTTTATCCTTCCTTTCTTTTTATCTACAGCATTCATTAATACTGTTTATTTTTTCAATACTAACTCCCTCACCTGAATGTCTTCCACATCCTGGGCAAATATCACCAATTACCCCAACGTAACCACATACAGGATCTCTATCAACTGGATGATTAATAGCAGCATATCCCATATTATTTTCTTTCATAAGTCTAATTATTTGCTCAAATGCATCTATATTATTAACAGCATCTCCATCTAGTTCTATATAACTGATATGACCGGCATTAGTAAGTTCATGATAAGGTGCTTCTTTCTTTATTTTATCTACTACAGAGATATTATAATATACTGGTACATGAAATGAATTAGTATAGTATTCTCTGTCAGTAACGCCCTTTATTCTTCCATATATTGCCTTATCTATATTTGTAAATCTTCCTGATAATCCCTCTGCTGGTGTTGCTAAACATGTAAAATTCAAATTGTATTCTTTTGCATATTGATCACATTTGTCACGCATAAACTTAATAATTTTAAGTCCTAATTTTTGAGCTTCTTCACTCTCACCATGATGCTTTCCTATAAGTGCTTTCAAGCATTCTGCTAAACCAATAAAACCAATACTTAAAGTACCATGCTTTAAAATTTTTCTAAGTCTGTCATTTGGTTTTAATTTTTCGCTATCTAACCATACTCCTTGACCAAGTAAAAATGGGAAATTATACATTTTTTTACTACATTGAATTTCGAATCTTTCTAAGAGTTGATCTTTAACCATATCCATAAGTTCCTCTAACTCATCGAAAAATCCTTTTAAATCTGTTTTTTCATTAGTAATAATTCCATGCTTTATTCCAAGCCTTGGTAAATTAATTGTAGTAAAAGATAAATTACCACGTCCCGGTGTTACTGCCTTATTAGGATCTGCTACATTTGCAAGTACCCTTGTACGACATCCCATATATCCAACTTCAGTAGTAAAATCTCCTTCTTTATAATATTGTTTATTAAAAGGTGAATCAATAAATGAAAAATTAGGAAACAGTCTCTTAGCAGACACCTTACAAGATAATCTAAACAAATCATAGTTTGGATCTTCTTTATTGTAGTTTACTCCTTCTTTAACTTTAAATATTGATATAGGAAATATTGGTGTTTCACCTTTACCCAATCCTGCATCTACTGACAACAAATAATTTTTTATAACCATTCTACCTTCTGGAGATGTATCTGTTCCAAAATTAATTGAAGAAAATGGAACTTGAGCACCTGCTCTTGAATGCATTGTATTTAAATTATGAACAAAAGCTTCCATAGCTTGATAAGTTGTTCGATCTGTCTTAGCAAGTGCTATATCATACGCTTTTTCAAAAATTCTCTTAACTTCTCTTGATTCTTTATATATCCCTTCAAAAATACTTAAATCAAATTCAATACTAGTCAATTTATCTATTTCTTTAGCAACTCTATCCATATTTACAAAACTAATAAAATCTGAAAAATCTAATAATTCATATACTGATTGTTTGAATTGCTTTTTAAAAGTCATAAGAACGCCTGGAGCTAAATAATAATCAAAAGCTGGAATACTTTGACCACCATGTTGATCATTTTGATTTGATTGAATAGCAATTGCAGCTAAAGCTCCATAAGACATAATATCCTTAGGAGGTCTTAAATGACCATGACCTGTTGAAAATCCATTTTTAAATAACTTATTTAAATCTATTTGCATACATGTAGTAGTTCCCATTGCTAAGAAATCCATATCATGAATATGTATATCTCCAGCATCATGAGCTTCAGCAAATTTCTTTTTCATTAAATATGCTTTGGCAAATTCTTTAGATACTGTTGAACCATATTGAAGCATAGTACCCATTGCTGAATTTCCATCAATATTAGCATTTTCTCTTTTAGCATTTTCTTCACTAGCACTTTTTAACCCCAAGCCCTCTAAAGATTTTAAAAATTTATGCATCTTCTTTTCATCAGCAAAAGCAAGCCTTGATGCAGCTCTTCTCTCACGATAATTAGAAAATGATTCATATACATCTTCATAGCCACATTTCTTTAATTCGTCTTCAATTAAATCTTGAATTTCTTCAATTTTAATTTTATCTATATTTTTAGAAACGTATTCCTTATCTATTCTTTTAATTACTTTTTGATATACTTTTTGAATATCTTTTTCATTATATTTTTTTTCTTCATCAGTATTAACACTATCAAAGCCTTTTTTTATGGCTACTGCTATTTTTGAACCATCAAAATTGGTCTTCTTTCCATTTCTCTTAATTACTGATATAGACAATATTTTATCTTCGATATCTACCATCTTATTTACTCCCTCCTACATTACAAACTAATTTTAATACATCGAAATACCTTTGTCAATACATTTTGTTCGTATTTTTCTTTTTTTGTTTTTTTCTGTATTTTTTCAAATTTGTTTTATATCATTTTTTTGCAAATACTTGTTTCTTATTTTTGACAAAAGTATACTTTTTCCTTATTTTTTAGGTATTTCGTCATTTTATAAATATGTATTTTTTAAAATTATTTTAATTTTTAGTAATTTACATATTTTACATTTTTATATTTTTTAACATTTTTTAAAAAGAAAAAAACAAAGAAAGCGAACACTACCACTTGTTAATTTTAATATTCTTTTCCTTGTTTTATTTTATATAAAAAAGTTAAAATCGAACTATTATTCGTTCTAGTTTATTTTTAAAATTTCTATTACTTCTTCTTCTTTAGCATAACTAATATTTATTTTATCATTTACACTTAAAAATGGAAGTATATTATTACTTGCACTTATTATAGCACGATATTTCTGACCATTAGTATCTACTATATAATAATAGCTATTTCCAGAAATTAATGCCATGTTAATTTTAGATATTGTAATATCTTTAGTAATTAAAGTATTACTGTCATATTCTGTTCCAATAGTAGACAAATATTTATTGGCAGCAGTTTCTATTCCTAAAGAAGAATCGGACACTACTACTTTTTGATAATCAGCAACATCAACAAAAGCATACATTTTAACTAAACCTGCCGCATCTTTTAAACTAAGTAAATACGTTGGTTTGTTATTTAAATTTATTAACAAAGGGAATGACGCTGTATACTTCATTTGTTGCACTTGACCTTCGGCAGAAGACATTGCTGAATATTCTTCAGCACCGGGAGCTGTATAAAAGTTTGTTTCTTTAGTACGCATATTACAAAGTATAAATCCTAAATTAGATTCATCGTTAGCAACCGAAGTAATTCCTGTATATAAATATACATCATCATTCATTACTGTATAATTATATCCACGAGTAGTCATAACTACCCCTTTTTGTCCAAATAAAGAATTTAAATAACCATCTTGATATTGACCCCAGTCATCAACTTGTTCAATAATTAAATCTGCTTTATATACATGATCGACCCAAGTTGGAACATCTTTAACATCATATTTTTTACTTTTCCCTGTTATTGGATCTAAAATGATAACTCCAGTTATTTCCTTTTTAACACCTACGCCTTTATAACTAACAGTAGGAACAATCCAATAAGGGTTTCCTTCATTATCTATTTCAAAATTTGCTTCATCAAATATTTCTGTTGGATAACTAAATCTTAATTTTCTCTCTAATTTTTCGTTAAATAATGCACTAGGCATATATTTCATACCTTTATCTAATTTAATTAAATTAGCTTCACCACTTACCGAATTTACTGTAATATACCCTTTAACGCCATCACCACGATTAGTAAACCATTTAATTATTGATGCATATTCTAGTGGAGTTACTCTTACTATTTCGTTATTATAGTTTATTTGCGTATATAAATTAGAAACGGTAAATTGACTTACTAATTCTGGCATTTGTCCCATTACTCTATCTCCTAATTTTTCACTAGAATCTTTATCTAAAAGAGGTAGAGCATTAAAATTAACTTCACTAATATCATCAATAAAGTTTTTGTCTTCATCTATAGTAATTCTACTAGCATAACTCTTAGAATTAAAAAGAGGGGATACTACAAGATTGGAAAGAACTATTACCAAAAATATTCCTATTACAATATAAATACTATAATCTTTCTTTTTTAAATTATAAACTCTTCCTTTAATAATAAATTCTCTTATATTATCAATGTTAAATTTAAAGAAAGTTAAACCTTTATAGAACGCAAATATTATAAATAAATAAAACCAAAAATTAAAATCATGATAATTAATTGGAGGTAAGTAAAAATAATATAATATTAAAGCAAATACTAAAACCATAATAATTTTTATAAATAAATCTTTCTTTTTCATAAAATAACATCTCCTTTTCTATTTTATTTTATTTTATTTTTTAATTTATATAATAAATTAATCGCATCCATTGGTGTTAATTCTAAAACATTGATATTTTTAAGTTCCTTTTCAACAACACTTTCTTTAGGTTCAAAGTCTAATGGTAGAGTTGTCTGGACTATTATATCCCTTTTCTTTTCTTTATTTTCATATACTTTTAATATATCTTCTGCTCTATTTATTACTTCTTTAGGAAGACCCGCTAATGTTGCTACATTAATACCATAACTCTTATCAACACTGCCATCTTTTACTTTATGTAAGAAAGTAATTTTACCATCTTCTTCAGTTGCTGCGACATGTTTATTTTTTAAGTGTTTAAGTGTTCTATCCAAATCAGTTAATTCATGATAATGGGTAGAAAATAATGTCTTACATCCAATTTTATCATGAATATATTCTAGTATTGCTTCTGCTAGACTCATACCATCAAATGTTGCAGTACCTCTTCCTAATTCATCAAATAAGATTAAACTATTTGATGAAGCATTAGCTATAGCATTAGAAGCTTCTTTCATTTCAACCATAAAAGTAGATTCGCCACTTACTAGATCATCACTTGCCCCAATTCTAGTAAATATTTTATCAAATATAGGTAAAGTACCTTCTTTCGCAGGAATAAAACATCCTATTTGCGCCATTATAACCGTTATTCCAAGTTGCCTCATATAAGTAGACTTACCAGCCATATTAGGCCCTGTAATTAATAATATACTAGTATTTTTATCCATTATTATATCATTAGATACATATTCGTCTTTAATTACTTTTTCTACAACTGGATGCCTAGAATCAATTAATCTTATTTCATTATTATTATTTATATTAGGTCTTACATAATTATATTTTTCAGAAACTAATGCAAAAGATTGTAAAACATCTATTTCACTAATTACTTTAGAAATTTCTTGTAATTTTGGAATATATTCTTTTACTTTATCTCTAATATTTATAAATAATGAATACTCTAAATTAATAATTTTCTCTTCACTAGTTAAGATTAAATCTTCTTTTTCTTTTAATAAAGGATTTATATATCTTTCACAATTAGCTAAAGTTTGTTTTCTAATATATCCCATATCTTCTGTTATTTGATTAATACTACCTTTAGATACTTCTATGTAATATCCAAAAACTTTATTAAATCCTACTTTTAAATTTTTTATTCCTGTTCTCTCACGCTCTTCAATTTCAAAATTAGATATAAAGTTTTTACCACCACTTCTAAGGCTCTTTAATTCATCTAGTTCTTTAGAATATCCTTCTTTTATTAAATATCCTTCTTTTAACCCAACTGGAGGATTATCACAAATAGATGAATCTAACAATTGAAATAAATCAGCAAGTACCTCTATATCATCATAAAAGTTAATACTATTTAATATATACTTTATCGTAGGAAGCTGTTTTAGTGAATTTTTTAATTGTAACAAATCTCTAGCATTAGCATTCCCTAGAGCTACACGTCCTGATAATCTTTCTAAATCATATACTTCGTATAGTGCTTTTCGTAAGTCTTCACACATTAAAAATTCTTCTAATAACTTACTTACGACATCATACCTATTATTAATTATTTTTTCATCTATAAGTGGATTTTCAATCCAATTTTTTAATTTTCTAGAACCCATTGCTGTTTTGGTGTTATCAAGAAGCCATAATAAAGAATAAGTTCTCTCTTTTAATCTTAAACTTTCCGTTAATTCTAAATTCCTTTTCGTATGAATATCCATTTTTAAATATTCATCATTCTTTATTATTTTTAATTTTTGTAAATGTGTCATATTTCTTTTTTGATCTATTACTAAATAGTATAATAAATGATTTATAGATATTTTATAACGTTCATCTTCAATTCCTTCTATTACATACGTAAAATCAGTTTCTGTATATAAATTATTGGTTATTGTAATAGGTATTTTATATTGATTTTTAAATACATTAATTATATTTGACTTAACATTATTTATAATTAATTCTTTTATACCTAAAGACACAACTTCATTAATTAATTTATTATCATCATTATCTATTATTTTTGAATAAATTTCTCCAGTTGTTATATCTGAATAACTAAGTATATAACAATATTCAAAATTATAAATACTGCCTATATAATTGTTTTCTTTCTCATTTAGTGTATCACTTATAATTGTTCCTGATGAAATTACTTCGGTAACACTTCTTTCTACAATCCCTTTAGCATCTTTAGGATCTTCCATTTGCTCACATATTGCTACCTTATATCCTTTTTTTATAAGTTTATCTACATATATATCTACCGCCTTATGAGGTACACCACACATAGGAACTCTCTCTTCTAATCCAGCTTGTCTTCCTGTTAAAGTTAATTCTAACTCATGTGATACAAGGATAGCATCTTCAAAAAACATTTCATAAAAATCCCCAAGACGATAGAATAATATTACATCTTGGTATTTATCTTTCAAATCAGCATAGTGTCTCATCATCGGTGCTAATTTGTTTCTATCTACTTCACTTAACTTCATTTTACCTTCATCCCTTACCAAGAAAATTATATCAAAAAAAAGAAAAAAGGACAATTAGTTATCCTTGTTTCTTACTAGTTTTTTTGCTTCATAATGTTCTTCAATTTCGTTAAAATTCTCTAAATATTCTTTTGCGTGCATTAATAAATAACTATACTGATTATATAAATTATAAAACTCTTTCTTTATAGAGTCATCTGCTGTTACATGAGAATCAAATATTTTTTTTGCTAATTCTATTTTTTCTATAGCATCTTCTATTTCTTTAATATTATTTTTATATTGTTTATAAATTGAGGGATTTATTGGACAACCTCCAAATAACTCTTTTAAATTGTAAAGAATTCCAGGAGTAAGTCCATTTTTCTTAGAAAAATATATTTCTGATCCCCAAACATATGCAACTTCATTAAGTAAAACAAAGGCACTAATTAGTAAAGAATAATCTATAGAATCAAATTTTTCATATTCTTCTTTATCATTAATTTCAGTAATTACCACTTCACTATATTCAGAACTAGTTGTATCTTTACCATATGACATTAAATTAATATCGTATGGCATATTATCTAAATTTAAATCTAGATAATCTTTAATATCAGAAAGTTCTATATCACTAACATCATATGTAGATACTGTCCTTAGTCTATTAAATACTTTACTATATACATTAATTTTAGTACTATTTGTCGGATTACTAGATACTTCTACTTCTATTGGTTTTTCTTTTGTACCATAATCACTAGAATATGATTTTTCTATTCCTTTGTAAACTTTATCTATTGCATGTTTTTTTAAACCACCACTAGCTAAAATAGTAGCTCCTGTCATAAGACTTATAGATAATATAATTGACCATACTCGCATACGAATATACTTTTTGGTTTTATTCAAATTGTCTTTTAGATTTTCTAAATGTTCTTTTTTATATCCTATGTTTTCTTGATATGAATCAATCATATTTTTGTTATTTTCATAACGTTTTAATAAATAATCAAGTCTTCCATAAATACTTTTTTTATATTTTTTTTCATTTTGTTCATATCTTAATATCAATTTTAAATTATCTAAACTATAATAATCTTCTACATTATTAATATTAATATTTAATAATGCTGTGCTGTAAGTATCGTCAAATTCATCCTTTACTAGCTTTTTAAATTTGGCATATAAGATAACAAAATCTTCTTTCATGAAATTACCTATAAATTGTTTACTTGAATTTTTGTCACTAAAATAATCAAATAAACTTGTTTCATTGGTATATAAAACCTCTTTTTTCATAAAATTATAAATTATACAATAAATTTTAGATAATATTTGATTTTCAATAATACCATCAATATTTTCTAACCAACTTAAGTTATTAAAGTTATTAATTATTTGTTTTACAGCCACTTTTGTGTGTTCTTCTAGTTTTTCGACATCTTTTTGTCCATAAAATTCAAGTTCTATCTTTTCCAAAACTTGTAGTATACTTAATAATTGTTCATAATTAAATAACTCAGTTTCCAATGCAGTCAATTGGTCTTCACTTATTTGGTTTTCATATAATTTTTCAATATCTAATACAGTTTTATATTTTTTGTATAAACTATCTTTATCAATTCCATAATAATAAAATTCTTCAAGTTTTTTACATGCAATAGTAATTCTTTGCTTTAAAGCTTCCATTTTTTTTATTTCATCCATTTTTACCACTACCCCACATGAAATATGCTACTTATATTACCATAAAAATTAAATATGTCAATTTTTTATCCAAAGAAAACTACTTAAATATATATTTTCTTATAATTGAATTGGATTTTATTGATTCAACTCTATTTAATAAATCTTGGGAACCATCTATTACTTTTCCATATCTTTGATATAATTGATAAAATTCAAGTAAATTTTTTTCAAAATCTAAAATTAATTTATTCTTTTCTACATCTAAATTACTAATATCATCTATTAAATTTAATATATTTTCTTTCATTTTTTCTTTTTCTTCAAAGAAATTTCTTTTTTTGAACAAAGAAATTAAATTTAAAGAAATACCTAAACATAATTTTTTATAATCATTTTGTTTTTCTTTATGACTAGAAACAATAATTAAAAATAATTCTAGTAAAAGCATACAACCAAGTTGAATTAAATAATATAAAAAATTATTTAGCTTTGGTATTATAGTACTTTTATCAATTTCTATTTTTACAACATCACTATATTGTTGATAGGGAGTTTTACTTATATAATCTACTTTTTTTATACTATATGTAAAACTTGATAAATCAATACCTAAATAATCTTCTATATCACCATAATAATAATCAGACACATCATATGATGAAAGTATTCTACTTTTTTTTAGGTCAAATAATCCCGTTTTATATACTTCACTATAAGTATTTATATATGTGCTATTTTTATCATTTAAATCAAAAGATGTAATCTTCTCTTTTGTGGAATTATCTAAAGAAGAATATATGGTTATTTTCCCATTATAAAAGTCATTTGTACAAATTTTCTTGCTATAACTTCCTATACCTAACCATATTGACCCATATATCCCTAAAGTCAAAAAAATAGATATAATTCTATTTTTTATTTCTTTTGAACATAAAAATTTACTTTGATAAGCCTCATTTAAAACTTTCATAAAATCTTTTCTAGAATTAATATTATGATTTAATGATGATAAATATAATTCTAGTTCACCTACAATATTATCTAACTCATTTTTTGCTAACTTAATATAATAATTATTATACTTTGACAGTAATTTTAATAATTCAACGTCAATATAATTTATATCTTTTCTAACTTCTTCTAAACTATATAACATTATTTTTATTTCTTCATCATTATTTTCATACCCAAATATCTCTAGTATATCTAATAATTCATCTATAAAACTAATACATAATTTTTTTTCTAGTATAGTCTCTTCATTTAATTTGTTTTTTAAGTCAATTATCAAATTATATGCTAAATCATAATTACTAGCCATAATATAAAAACCTCCTAAAATATTCATTAATAGGAAAAGAAATTATTACTTATTTTCTTTTAATAATTTTTTAGAAAAAACTTTTGATGTATCTTCCAAATTGGCTTCTAGTAATAATTTATCTTTATTGTCTAATAAATACAAATATTGATAATACAATTTTTTAAATTCTTCTTTTAATTTTAAATCTCTTTCCAATAAATAATTAAAAGTTTCATCTAAAACTTCAATATTAGTTAAAATTAAATCTTCTTTTTTTAAATATTTATTCGTTAATTGAATTATATTTAAACCTGTAGCATTTCTAGCTAATAATGAACATATGTTGTAAAAAACTCCTAAAGTAATTACTGGTCTATTCTTCGCTTTTCGTCTTGCTAAAATTGAATATACTGTAAAAGAAGGTTCTAAAACTCCTAAAAGAATAAGTATATAAATAAAGAATGATAAATAAAAACTGTTTTCATCTATAACTTCATAAACATTTGTGGTATCAATTTGCGTATCAACTATTTCACTATATTCTAAATCTGATTCACCCTTTATATAAAAAGACGAAGCGTAATCAGATTTTTTACTATATTCACTTAAATTTAACATATCATAATCTTCTATATTATCCAAATTAGCTGATGAAACATCATAAGTTGTATAAGATCTACGTCCATCTATTATTGGTCCATATTCATTAACCACAGTATTAGAAACGGGATTATCAGAAACATTAAATAATTTAACTTCTTCTCTATTACCATAAATATTTGAATAAGAATAAACATTACCCTTATAACATTTTTTTAAATTGTTTTTCTCTGCCACATTTTTAGATAAAACCACACCACCAAAGAGAATTCCAAAGCTCAAAGAAATTGATGTTAATCTTACTAATAATTCTTTTTTCTTTTTGTTAAGTTTTCTTTTTATAATATCTAATTTTTTGACAACTAATTCTTTTTCTGCCAAATGTTCTTGTATTTTATTATCATTAATTTTTATAGAATTAATAATACGATGTGCCTCTTGATTTACTTCTTCTTTTATCTCAGAATCCCCAAAATATTCAATCAATTCCTTAATTACTTCCATTTTCTTTTCTTCATATTCATTTCTTAAATCTGAATAATTAATAATATTAACAGCTTCATCTCCAAATATATGTTGATTAGCTTTAATATTGTCTAATTCATCTTTAATGGATGCTACAAAATACTTTTTATTAATATCGCTATTTTCAAAATATAACCATATTTTACTTTTTTTACCTTGAACAAACTCTTCAACCATAATATCAAAAATTACTTTATAAATTCTCTTAGCGATGTAATTATTATCTTCCCAAACATTATAATATTCCTTAGTATCTTCTATAATTTCTAAAATTTTAGTTATATTTTCATCCAATTTATAACTAGGAAAAGTCATAAGTTCATTAGATGTTTTATTACATATCATTAGACATTCAACAATTTTTTCATAAATGCATATTAAATTATTTAATTCGTCTACCTTATCTCGATATAAATATTCTTCATCTTCTATAAATATTTCATTTAACTTACTTTCTAAATAATTTACATTTACATTTTTTAATCTAAGTGAATTTATTTTTTGTTTTATATCAATTAATTCATATATTCTACTATTCATATTTTATCCCCCCAAAAAATATATAGAATATAATACCACTAAAAAAAAGAATAGTCAAACGCCATTCTTCATAGATTGTGTAACATGGTATCGGAAAATTGAAAAAAACACTTCAATATGTTATACTATAATCGCAAAAAAATAGCA
>CALVSZ010000004.1 GCA_944359705.1 uncultured Bacilli bacterium
ATTCCAGTAATTTTACTAGTTAATATTCTATCTATTTTTCTATTTCTTTCTTGATAATTTTTATTATTATAACTTACGCAAGCATCTGTTATATTTTTAGCATTTGTAAGTATTTGAGATACTACTTTCTCATTTATATTTTCTTCTCTCTCTTCATCTAATAACTTAATTAACTCATTATCTTCATATACATTATAATTAAACTCTTTATTTAAAGATTTAATTAATGTTTTATCATCTTCAAGTAGTCTTAAAGATAACCATCTTTTATTTATATTTATTTTTTTATCATCTAAATATTTACTTAACTTCTCTATAGATAATTCAATATCTTTATCATAAGTAGTTATAAAAGATTCATTAATACTATTTACTGCTAATTTTTCTACTTCTTCCATTAATTTATTTATTCCAATACCCTTACTTGCATTAGTAATAACTATTGGTACTTTTAAGATATTAGAGAGTCTTTTAACATCTATTTTTATATCATTTTTTAATGCCTCATCATATAAATTAAGACATACTACTACATTTTTAGTAATTTCTAAAGTTTGCAATACTAAATTTAAGTTTCTTTCTATCAAAGTAGAATCACATACCATAATCGTTACTTTACTTTTATTAAAACAAAGAAAATCTCTTGCTACTCTTTCTTCTTCTGAATGAACAAACAAAGAATACGTTCCCGGCAAATCATATATTTCATATACTTTATTATTATATTTACATATTCCCATAGCTGTATCTACGGTTTTTCCTGTCCAATTACCAGTATGTTGTTTAAGACCAGTTAATGCATTAAAAATAGTACTTTTTCCAACATTAGGATTTCCCATTAAGGTTATTTTAATATTTCCCATTATATTAATTCGACCTCAACTTTCTTGGCATCTTCTTTCCTAATTACAATAATACTTCTTTTTATTAAGTATGCTGTGGGGTCTCCTAAAGGACTTTTAAATAATACTTCTATTTCAACATTTGGTATTAATCCCAAATCATAAAATCTTCTTTTTATATTAATGTCATTATTTATCACTTTTACTATACACCTAGTTCCTATTGGAACATCATTTAATTTACACATAGTATCACTCCATTTTTATATACCTAAAATAATATATGTAAATATGTAGTTTAATGATATAAGTAAAGAAAAAATACTGAGATAAAATCAGTATTCCCTATTGTTTAATTTGCTTTATAATACTATAGCTTACATTAGTGGCTTCGCCAATAGCAGTATATATTTGATATGCATTTTTCTTTATTGCATCCCCACATGCATATATATTTTTTATTGAAGTTTCATTATTATTATCCACAATAATATAACCATTTTCTTTATCAACATCAATTAAATCGTTTATGGGAACATATCCAATTGCGATAAATATACCATCGCATTTTATCTCTTCACCAGTATCCAAGATAACTGATTTAATTTTATCATCAATAATATTATATTTTTCTACATTTGCTTTAAATTTTATTTCAACATTTTTTAAAGTAGAAATAGTTTCTATCATACTATCTTCTGCTGTAAATTTATCTTTTCTATGAACAATAACAACTTTATTACAAATATTTGATAAATATATTGCTTCTTCTAAGGCAGAATTACCTCCACCAATAATAACAACGTCTTTACCTTTATATAAATTACCATCACATAGGGCGCAAAAACTAATTCCTCTGCCAATAAATTCTTTTTCTCTATCTAAATTTAGTGTTCTAGAAGTTCTTCCGGTTGCAAGAACTACATATTCAGATTCTATTTTATCATGTTTCGTTTGAACTATTTTCTTACCGTCTTCATTCTTTACTGATACTACTTCATCAAATAAGTAATCTACTTTTAAATTATTTACTTGCTCATATATTTTATATGATAAAGAAGGGCCATCAATATTTATAAAACCAGGATAATTTTCAATAACAGATGACTTTAACATTTGACCACCGGGTGCATCCTTTTCAATTACTAAAACATCTACATCATATCTTTTTAAATAAATTGCACATGTCATACCTGCAACCCCCGAACCGATTATTACTACTTTTCTTTTTTGCATTTGTTCTCTCCTATTCTATATATTTTTTATTATTTCTATTTAAAATTAATATAATTAAACCAATTATTACAATAAAACAAGACACTATTACACTTACCTTTAAGCTTCCAATATATAAGCTATCACTTCTTAAGAATTCTACAATAAATCTTTCAAATCCATACCATATAAAATAAAATGCAGTTAACGATCCTATTTTTATATTTTTCATATATTTACGCATTAACATTAAAATTATAAATCCAATTAAACACCACATTGATTCATATAAAAAAGTAGGCTCATAATAAGTGCCATTAATATGCATACCATCAATTATGAACTGGGGAATATGCAATTTTTGTAAAAATTCAAGTGATACTTCTCGGCCATAAGCTTCCCCATTAATAAAATTTCCCCATCTTCCAATTGCTTGTCCTAATATTACACTTGGAGCAAATACATCTAAAACTTTTAATACATTCTTACTGTGCTTTTTACAATAAAAATATATAAATATAATACCTGCAATTATACCTCCATAAATAGCAAGACCACCATTCCATATTTTAAAAATACTTAGTAAATCATTTTTATACACTTTAAAATTAAAGATAACATAATATATTCTAGCACCAATTATAGCAATTGGAATTGTATAAAATACTAAATCATTAGTAAAATTTGATGATATACCTACCTTATTTGCTTCTTTATTTACTAAATATATTCCTATAATCATAGCAATTAAAATTAAGACAGCATACCAATAAATATTAAAACCAAATAATGATATAAATACCCTATCCATTTCTATTTCCACCTTTTATTATTGGTCTAATTATCATTCCTTCCATAACAATATTTAATAGAGATATAAATATTGCTATAAAGAAAGGAATTATTATGCCACTTACAACAAATTTATCTCCTAATATAAATGATGTTATATACAATATAAGTACGTTTATTAAAGGATAAAATAATCCCATTGTAAGTGCTGTAATAGGAAGAGTTATAAAAAATAATACTGGTTTAATCGTTTGATTTAAGAAATAAATTATAATTGAAGCTAAAAGTGCATATAAGCCATAATATTCATTACTTATTTTTAATGATTTAAATAAAACTGACATTATAATTAAAATAATACTATAACAAATTATATATAATACCCATTCAAAAAATTTGTTTTTAATTAATTTTTTTCTATTACTATTATAATTTATAATAAATATTTTATTCATAATTACCTCTTTTCGATATGTATATAATAACATATTTTTTTAATAAATGAAATTATTTAGAAAAAATTATGATATAATTATGTATTGAGGAGTGGTTCTATGCAGATAATTAGTTTAACAGAAATTCAATTTAAAAATTATTCTAGAATTCATAGTCGTAGAAACTATTTTCAGTCAGTAGAATTTGCTAATTTTCAAAAAAACAGAGGATATCAAGTTTTATATATAGGACTACTTGACGATAGTGATAATGTAATTGCCGCATCATTAATTCTAGGAAAGACTATACTAGGAAAATACTTATACGGATATGTTCCTGGAGGCTATTTGATTAACTATGACGATGTACAAACTTTTAAAAAGTTTAGTGAATTATTAAAAAAATATCTATATAAACTTAATTATGTATATATAATCGTAAACTCTTTAATAACTATTAAAGAATATGATAAAAAGGGAAATATTATATCTAATCATAATAAATATATTGAATTATTTGAAACATCTGAATATGTAAAAAGCAAACAAAAAGAATTAAACGTATGTGCAAAATTAAATTTAATAAAGAAAGATTCTGTATATAATAACTTTAGTAGATTTGTAAAAAGGAATATAAAAGATGCTAAATTTAAAGGCATAAAAATTATAAAAGGGTCAGTTAATGATGTTGAAAAATTCTACTATTTTATTAAGAAAAAAGATAAACATAATATTAATTATTATAAAGGTTTGTTTAATAATTTAAATACGGAAAATAATAAATTTGAAATATATTTTGCATATATGGATACTAATGAATATTTAAAAAATTGTCATATAGCATTAAATAAAGAAAAAGCAAAGAACGAAAAATTAAGACAAAAACTATTAAAGAATAATAATGATAATAATATTGTATATAAAATGCAATCAGATAAATTAATTGATAAATATGATAATGAATTATCTAAAGCAATACAGTTAAATACGCAATATAAAGATGGAACGATTGTAGCTACTGTTGGTATTATAAAAACTAATAATACAATTAATTTTATTGTAGATGGTTATGATAGTAATTTAAAATTTATAAAATCATCTTATTTAATAAAATGGGAAATTATAAAAGAGTATTTAAAATTAGGATATACAAATTTTAATCTAGGATATTTACCTGATTATCAAGATAAATTTAAAGGGTTATATTTATCTAGAATTGGGTTTAATTGTAATATATATATAGAACCCGGACAATACAATTTAATTGTAAATAATATGATATATAAATTTATAAGTATTGCTGACAAAGATAAATATAATTAAAAAAGCACATAGTGCTTTTTTTAATTAATACCACAAGTACCCGAATATCCAGTACCTGTTGCATTATTTACTACATTAATAATAAAATTAACAAGAAGTGGCGAGAACATTATAATAACAGCGATTATTAGTCTTCTTATAAATGTTTTTGTTGCTTTTTTCATTTCATCTTCATTACCTGCGAATACTGCTCTTCCTATATCAAAACTGCCTAAAGCGATTAATGCAACGGGAACTAGTACTTTAACATAATTAAAGATTGTATTTATAAAATTAACTAACCTAGTTCCCAAAATTCCTTCACACGTTGTGTATTCTTCCGGATCAAAAATAACCATATTACCAAGTCCATCTGAACAATTTTCGCATACAAATGTTATTTTTTTATTGAAATATGCTTTATGAATCACACTCCAGGGTAATTTAACATCATTATAATCCATATATAAGTCATAATTGTAAGTACCAAAAATAGGTACGAAAAGAACATCAAGATGAAAAGAAGTAACGTAGCCTACTATACGATAAGGGCACTCGTTTTTACTGCTATTTTTATCTATTTTATCCTTAAAACTATTATAATCAAAATTAATCCATGGAGTATTTTGGTTAATACGAGAATCATCAGATGTACAAATATAATCTAATGTCTCTTTCTCATCATTATATGTAATAACTAATTCAACCATATTTCCATTGTCATTTAATACATACTTACATTCTATATCTTCTGCTTTAACTACACTAGGAATACACATAAATACAATAGAAAAAATCATAATTATAAATTTTTTATTCATAGATATTCCTCCTTAGTTAATACCACATGTTCCTGAATATCCAGTACCTGTTGCATTATTTACCACATTTATAATAAAATTAACAAGAAGTGGCGAGAACATTATAATAACAGCTATTATTAGTCTTCTTATAAATGTTTTAGTAGCCTTTTTCATTTCATCTTCATTACCTGCAAATACTGCTCTTCCTATATCAAAACTGCCTAAAGCAATTAGTGCAACAGGAACTAGTACTTTAACATAATCAAAAATTGTATTTATAAAGCTTATTAATTCAGGCCCTAAAATGCCTTCACAATCATCATATTCGCCAGGCTCAAATATAGGCATATCATCAACATCACAATTGGTACATCCAAAAGTAAAATTAGATGTTGCATCATCTTTAACTACAGCAATTGTATAAGGAAGAGAAACTGCTCCCATAGTTGATCCACCATAAATTATGCCTTTTAAGGTATATGGACACTTAGCAGATCCACTATTGTTTTTAACTTTTTCCATAAATTCATCGTATGTCAAATCAAAAGATTTACCATAATCTATTTTTGTTCCTGAATAATCCATTTTATAAGAAAAACTATTTTCATCATAAACTACTTCTAAATTTACATAAATAGTTTCTTTAAGGAATAATATCCCTTGATCCTTATTTGCTGAATACTCACAAATAACTTCTTCTGCTTTAACTACACTAGGAATACACATAAATATAATAGAAAAAATTATAATTACAAATTTTTTATTCATAGATATTCCTCCTAATTAATACCACATGTTCCAGAATATCCAGTACCTGTTGCGTTGTTTACTACATTAATAATAAAATTAACAAGAAGTGGTGAAAACATTATAATAACAGCGATTATTAGTCTTCTTATAAATGTTTTAGTAGCCTTTTTCATTTCATCTTCATTACCTGCAAATACTGCTCTTCCTATATCAAAACTGCCTAAAGCAATTAGTGCAACAGGAACTAGTACTTTAACATAATCAAAAATTGTATTTATAAAGCTTATTAATTCAGGCCCCAAAATACCTTCACAATCATCATATTCACCAGGATTAAATATTGGCATATCATCAACATCACAATTGGTACATCCAAATTCCAAATTATCTACTTTAGTTTTACCAACTACAATAACATATCCCCAAGAGCGACCATTTGATATTGCACCTGGTAAAGTATATGGACATTTTGCACTTCCTGAATTTAAATTAACCAATTCCATAAAATCTTCATGAGTAAAATCAAATTTAGTATCATAATCTTTTTTTGTTCCTGTATAACTAATTACACCTTCTAAATTGTTTTCATCGTAAATTACTTTTACATCTATATAAATAGTTTCTGGGTGCAGAAGATCTCCTATATCCTTATTTGCTGAATACTCACAAATAACTTCTTCTGCTTTTACAATATTAGGTATTAGCATAAATACAGTTGTTAAAATTAATATTACATATTTTTTATTCATAAAGATCATCTTCCTTTTATTTTTTATTTACTAGGCTATATAATATTGCAACTTCTTTAAAAGTTAATTTACGATATTCTCCAACTTTCAAATCTTTTACATCAAATATAGCATACTTTTCTCTTTTTAATTTTAATACTTTATGGCCAACTGCTTCAAACATATTTTTTACTTGATGATTCTTTCCTTCTGTTATAGTTATTTGTACAATACTTTTATTAATTTTTTTATCAATACTTTTTACTTTCACTTTAGCAGGCCTTGTTTTATATCCGTCAATAACTACTCCTTTTTTTAATTTCATTATTGATGTAGGATTCATTACTCCTTCTATTTTAGCAATATAAGTTTTTTCTATATTTGAACTAGGATGCATTAATTTATTTGCTAAATTACCATCATTAGTAAGAAGCAATACTCCAGTAGTGTCATAATCCAGTCTTCCTACTGGATAAATTCTATTAGAACTAATTACTAAATCTAAAACTGTTTTTCTACCAAATTCATCGTTAGTAGTTGTCACTACTCCTCTTGGTTTATTTAGAAGATAATATTCATAATTTTTATTATTATCTAAAATATTTCCTTCAACAGAAATACTATCACTACTTTTTACTTTAGTACCTAATTCAGTTATAACTTGTCCATTTACTAATACTTTTCCTTCTTTAATTAATTCTTCTGCATGTCTTCTAGAACAATATCCTAAATTAGCAATAACCTTTTGCAGTCTTTCCATATTACACCTCTTGTTTTGTTAATTATATCATAATTTTTAAATTAATTTAATAACTTATTTAATTGCTCTTGATAATCTTGATTATTAGTTATATAAGAGCCTACTACTGCTATATCTATATTACTTATTAACTTAATTGTATCATCATTAATCCCGCCATCTACGGCTAATTTAATATTTCTATTTCCTATTAAACTTTTAATATCATTTAATCTAGATATTGTGCTAGGCAAAAATTTTTGACCACCATAACCCGGTTCAACACTCATAACTAATATTAAATCAATCTTATCTAAATACCTATTTAATACATTAATGTTTGTATTGGGTTTTATTGCTAATCCTACTTTAAAATTACATTCCTTAACTTTATTTATAATTGATTCTACATCATCTAATTCTACATGAAATGTAAAATTCTCTATTTTTTCTTCTTTTAATTTATCTAAATAATATATAGGATCATTAACCATAAAATGAGCATCTATTTTTTTATTACATTTTTTTATCATATTTTTTATTTGTGAAATCGAATAAGATGTATTAGAAACAAAATTACCATCCATAACATCTAAATGAAAATAGCTAGCATTTGTGGTATTTAATTTTTCTATTGCTTCATCTATATTACTTTCTTTTAATAGAGATACTGATATTTCCATAATTACTTCCTTTCTATAAAACTTTTATAATTATTATATCTACTAATTAGAATCTCCCCATTTTCTACCTTTCTTTTTACTGCACATCCATCTTCTTTTATATGCATGCAATCACGATATTTACATTCACTTAAATTTTCATACATTTCAATCATATTATCTCGTATTGCTATATTAGGGATATCTGATAAATCAATTGCCGAAAATCCTGGAGTATCTACGACTAAACCACCATCTATATTATATAATTCTACATGTCTAGTAGTATGTTTTCCTCTTCCTAATGCTTTAGATATAGCGTTTGTTTTTAATTCTAAACTCTTATCTAACATATTTAATAAAGTGCTTTTGCCTGCTCCTGATTGACCTGTTATAACTGTAAGTTTATCCTTTAACAATTCTTTTATTAATTTTTTATCCTGATTTGATACAACAGTATATCCTAATGATGAATAATATTTTATATACATATCTATTTCTTTTAATTCAGATTCATTTAATAAATCTAATTTTGTTAAACATATAATTGGTTTTATATTATTATAGGTTACAATTACTAATAATTTATCTAATAAATTGGTACTAAAATTAGGTTCTTTAACACTAGATACAATTATTGCTTGATCAATATTAGCAACACTTGGTCTTATTAACATATTTTTTCTTTTTTTTATTTCTAATATATACTTATTATCAGGATCTATTATAACATTGTCTCCTACTAGAGGGGTTATTTTATCATTTCGAAATTTTCCTCTTGGTTTACAAGTATATTCACCATTTTTACATAATACAACATAATCATTACTAATATTTTTAATAATAATTCCTTCCATTCAATCACCATCACTATACTAATTATAACATAAAAAGAGAATTATTACATTCTCTTAATTATTATTATCATCTCCACCAGGTAGAAGTCCTCCAATAGGACTATCTTCACTCTCATCAATAGCTACTTTTACTTTTAAAGTCATTCCTTCAATAATAGTATCTCCAGCTGGTCTTCCTTGACCTATTATCGTCCCTGGTTCGGCTTCAGAACTTGGAACTTCTTCAATATCAAGAGTTAATCCATATTCATCTGCAAATGCTTGAGCATCTTCAATTGTCCATTTTTCTAAAACCATATCTGGATATACATCAACAATATCTGGAATATATAATATTACTTTATCTCCTTTTTCTAAAATAGTTTCTTCTTCTTTGTTAAAAGTTGGCGCTTGATCTATTATCTCACTTTCTTTACCTTTATATTCATCAGGATTTTCAACATATTTTTTTTCTACTGAGACATCTATTCCATACATTTCTAGTTTTGTCTTTATTTCAATATAATTTTTGCCAGTAAAGTCTTCTAAAGTATAATATTCTCCTCCAATAGATTCAACTATTGTAACAGTACTTCCTTTTTTTAATTTAGACCCAGCTTTAGGTGAAGAACTAATTACATGCCCTTCTTCTATTTCACTACTATTTTCTTCTTTTGTTGTATAATTAAGTCCTACTTTTTCTAATTCAAGAATTGCTTCTTCTACAGTCATATTAGTAATATTAGGAACTCTTACATCTTCTACTTTTCTTCCCATTAGGGCAAAAGCAAATGCTAAGACTAATCCTAAAATAACAACAATTGTAATTACTAAACCAATTATTATTTTGTTTTTTGACTTATCTTCAATTATAATTTCTTCATTTTCTTCCTTTAATTCTTCTTCTGTAGGTTTTTCAACAGTTTTCTTTGGTTTAGGTGGTGGTGTTATCACTTTTGTTTCTTCTAAATCATTTTCAGGATAAGGATATACATATTTTTTTTCATTTTCTTTATTCATTGCTTCTTTTAAGTCTTCATTCATTTCTCTTACTGAATCATATCTATTTCTAGGATTTTTAGCACATGCTTTTAAAACAATGTTTTCCACACTTTGGGGGATTAATGGGTTTTGTTTTCTAATACTAGGAATTTTTTCTTTCATATGTTTTAGGGCTATTTCAACTGCATTATCTCCTTTAAAGGGAACTGATCCTGTTAATAATTCATACATTAATATTCCTAGAGAATAAATATCACTTTTAATAGTGGCATTTTTACCATTTGCTTGTTCTGGTGGTAAATAATGAACCGTTCCCATTACTGAATTTGTTTGTGTAAATTGAGTCGAATTAGTTGCTACTGAAATACCAAAGTCAGTTATTTTAATTGTACCATTATCTAAAATCATAATATTTTGTGGTTTTATATCACGATGAATTATATATGACTCATGAGCGTGGGCAATACCATCAGTAAGCTGAGTCATTATATCAATTACCTCAGGAAGTGTTAAAGCACCTCTTTTATTCAATAATTGTTTCAAAGTCTTACCTTCAACATATTCCATTACAATATAATATTGGCCATCTTCTTCTCCTACATCGTATACTTCTACAATATTAGGATGGGATAAATTAGATACTGATAAAGCTTCACGTTGAAATCTCCTAATAAATTTTTCATCTTTAGATAAGTCTCCCCTTAAAACTTTAATTGCTACTTTTCTATCTAAAATTGTATCATTAGCTAAATATACATTAGCCATACCACCTTCGCCAATTGTTTTTATAATCTCATACCTGTCATTAATTTTTTGCCCCTTTGATAACACTATAAATCACCACTTTCTTTTTTTAAATAAGCAATTGATATATTATCAGTTCCTCCACGGGAATTACTCTTTTTTATTAATCTAGCTACTGCTTCTTCAATAGATAACTTACTATTTAAGGTTTTTTCTATTTGTTCATCAGTTAACATATTTGTAAGACCATCACTACATAAAAATAATCCTTTAACACTAGTATCAACATCAAATATATCAATTTCGATTGGATTATTAGCTCCTAGTGCCCTCATTAACACATTCTTTCTCGGATGATACTTAGCTTCTTCTTCCGTTAATTCTCCAGTTGATACTAATAAATTAACTAATGTATGATCTTTAGTTATTTTATGTAGCTTTTCATTTTTCATAACATATCCAGAACTATCGCCAATATTTCCAAATAAAATATAATCATTTGTTTTTATAGCTACGACTAAAGTAGTACCCATACCTTTACTTTCGGGATGCTTACTTGTATAATCAAAAATCATATCGTTAATTTCTACAACAATATTTCTAAGCCATTCAATAGCATTTTCTTTGCTACCAAAAGTTTCTAATTTGTCAAATTCATCATGTAAATGATCAATAGCGATTTGCGATGCTACTTCACCTGCTCTATGTCCTCCCATACCATCTGCCACTGCTAGTAAAAATTCACTATTATTATTATTTAAAATGATAACATTATCTTCATTATGTGTTCTTACCTTTCCTGAATCTGTTAAATAAAACGTTTGCATTTATTACTTCACCTCTTTATTAGAATTATTGGCACGTAATTGACCGCACGCAGCGTCAACTTTACTTCCAAATTCTTTTCTTATTGTTACATTTATTTTATTTTTCTTAAGTATATCATAAAATTTTAATATTTGTTCATTTTTCGTTCTTTTAAATCCTATGTTTTCAGTTTCATTATAAGGTATTAAATTAACATAACAATTAATCCCATGTAGCAGCTTTGATAACTCTAAGGCACATTCATTACTATCATTTACATTTTCTAATAAAATATATTCAAAAGTTACCCTTCTATTTGTTTTTTGAATATATTTTTTTACAGTATCTAGTAAAGACTTAATATTATATGCTTTATTAATCATCATTATTTTATCTCTTATTACATCATTTGGAGCATGAAGACTAATTGCTAAATTAACTTGCCCTTCTTCATTCATAAATTTTTCTATTCCTGGGACTATTCCACAAGTAGAAATAGTAATGTGCCTAGAACCAATATCAATTCCTTTTCCTTCATTTATTATTTTTATAAATCTAAGAACGTTATCATAATTGTCAAAAGGTTCGCCTATTCCCATTATAACAACGTGTGATATTCTTGTTTTTATGTCTTCTTCTACTAGTAAAATTTGTTCTACTATTTCATAACTTTCTAGATTCCTAACTTTTTTTAATCTTCCACTTTCACAAAAAGCACATCCCATATTACAACCAATTTGTGAAGATACACATATGCTTATTCCATAATCATGATACATAACTACAGATTCAATGTAATTTTTATCTTTTAATTCAAATAAATATTTTTTTACGCCTTTATCTTCTTGCTTTTTTACTATTTTTAATTTAAAAAAGTCAAAATCTTTTTTCAACATCTCTTTAGTAGTTTTCCCAATATTAGACATTTTATCAATATCTGTTTCTCTTTTTTTATATAAATAGTCATATATTTGGGTTGCTCTAAATTTTTTATCATTATTACTTATAAAATAGTCTTCAAATTCTTTTAATGTTAAATCATAAATATTTCTCATTAGACACCTACTCATGTTAATTATATCAAAAAAAAAACATAATTTAAATATGTTCTTAATTTTTGACACTTTTGGTGTAAAATACCTAACTATATGGAGTTGAAAAACTATTAAAATAATATTCGGGTATTTTTCCTTGAATTAATTTTATAACAACAGGAATAGTATTGTCTATAGTTATTTGTTTAGTTATAAATGGCATTATTATTCTACAGGTTATAGATATATTAATACCTATTTCTAGTAAAGCATTATTAATTCCATATTCTTTTATATTACTACGTACTCCACTTTCTACGTCTCCAATTACTTCTAATTTTACTGGTATCTTAGGACCTAAATTATTTAAATACGCATTATTGAATATGGATCCTAACGGAACTTCATATATAATTCCATTTTCTAAATTATCTTCATTTACATATAAATTATTTAAAAGAGAAATCTGAGTAATATTTCCACTTTCAATACCTTCTAAATTTGTTTGAATAGAATTAGTTATATTATTTAACACTGTATTTATTTTTACAGAATCATAATTGATAATATTAATTTCACCATTGTCCTTATTTTCAATATCAAAAAAATTATCATTATCCATAGTAGTACTAACTTCTTCATCAACAGCACTATTTATTAAAATAGTAATTATTTTACGAACTTCAGATTCTCCATAAGAAATTAAAATGGAATTAGTTTTTTTAGCAAATATTTCTATTAAAATAATTACACTTATAATAATAAGTATTAATATAATAATAATTTTAGAGCCATTCTTTTTTTTCTTTTTTAGTTTTAAACGCATCATATTATCACAATACATTTTATGTTTATTTTATTTTGAATATTTTATAAAACATTGATATTACAACGTGTGGTAGTATATTTTTTTTCAATTATTAGATAATATATTTAGGTGGTATAAGTGAAACCAGATAGAAAAAATGAGGAATATATATACAAAATAGTAAGCAAAAATATCAAGAAATACCGCAAGTTAAAAGGATTAACACAAGAAGGATTAGCAGATTTAATTCCCTATAGTTATTCAACTGTTATATCTATAGAAGGAAATTACCGAAATAATTTTTCTTTAGCAGTAGTTAATTCAATAGCAAATGCTCTTGATATTAAAGTATATTTATTGTTTATTGATGAAGATGAAAAAAATTAGCAATTGCTAATTTTTTTATTGTATGATTATAATATACCTTATTTCTTTTTTATTTTAGGATTTGAAGATCCCATCATAAAACCAAATGCATTTTGTGTTACTCTTAATTTCATGTCATATTTTTCTTTTATTTTATTTATTTCAGTAATAAAAAATTGCATTTGCATAACAAATAAAGGATTACACAGATCTTCTATTTGTTTAAAATAGTTATCATCTACTGGTATATCATCTAATTTTCGATGACATAATTCTATATATGTTGCTTCATAAAATCCATTAATGTTTGCAATATAATCGCTCTTATCATTATCATTTAACCATTTAGCTAATACGTGATCAACTCTATTTCCATTCTTTTTTAATATATCATCTACAAAATCTGCAATAGATATTTTATCAATTTCACTACATAATTGATATATTAATTGATAATCATCATTTTCTATAACGTATTTACCTAATTTTACAAGTTCATCCCTACTTAGTTTATCTTTATAAAATAACATAAACTTTTTTAAAAATGCGCTACTTCCTTTAGGAATAACTTCAATAAAATCGCTAGGATTAATATAATCACAAGTAAATAATTTATCAATAGGTTTAAGGTCTTTGGATACAGTACATATTTCCTTTAAGATAGCTATTTTATCATCAACACTAACATCGTTTTTATCTAAAAAAAGTAATAAAATATTAATATACCATTCATCAAAAGAAATTAATTTTTCTAAAACTTTTTTCATTTTTTCAAAATCATTTAAATATTGTTTTACATAATTAATTATATAATCATTTTCCCAAAAATAAAGTATATTAGATTCTAAAATAGCAATTTTCAAACGGGTTTCTTCATCAAGTGGTATAAAAACTATATTATTGAATTTTGAGCAAAACTTTTTTACTGCCTTTAAGTCTAAATTTTGTGTAACAATATTTTCATAAAACTTATAAAATACATTTTTACAAGTATCAATAACTCTATCATAGTCAATTTGATTAAATTTGTGTTCTCTAATAATTTCAACTACATCTTCATTAATAGATAAAACACCCTTTATAATGAATTTATAATATACCTTATCAATCATTTCTCCTTGTAATTTACCATTTTTATAAAGGCACTCAATTAAATAACTTGAAGATGTTATTTTTTTCCCTTTTTCTATATAACTATCTACCACCATATTACTAATGTATTCATCATCTAGTATAGAATAATTTGAAATAACTGTATTAATACCGCTAAGCATAATTAAAAACTTTGTCATCTTATTAATATTTTCTTTATTTATAGGTATATCCGACAATGATCCTTCCTTTTTTAGTTTCATTATGTATGAAGACCATATATTGTATTGATACTCAATTTCATCATTCATGCGATCTGGATTATAAGTCCTTAAAAACTCACCATCTAATTGTAATAATTCATCTAAAAGTTCTCCAATTTCTTTATTTTTAAAATTTACATATAATTTTGGTGCTTCACCATATACCATATCAGAGGTATCTGCACTAAATGACAATTGATAAATCAGTTGTTGTCTTAAGTATAAGGTTCTTTCATACTTGTTTTCTTCCATTAAAATCAATCCTCCCTTTGTTGCCTGTATTATAGCATAATAATTAAGGGAAGTAAACAACTACTACACATAACTACTACTACATAACTTCCGAGTTTGGCAAAAAACTACTATAATTACATATAGTAGTTTCTAATTCCATAAGGAATAATTTCATTTTTTAAAGCATCTGCTAAATTACTTCGATCATCATCTCTACTTATCCATTTAAAACTTTCTATTTCTGTAGATGTTGTAAGTTCTCCTTCAAGTATTCCTTCATATATAAATAAATGCATATGTATTTGCTTATTAGGAAAAGCTGTATTTACTTCAACAAAATCCATAACATATTTAATTTTATCAACATCAAATATTGCTTTATCTCCTAATTCTTCCTTACATTCTCTAATAATTGCTTGAATAGGACTTTCACCTTTTTCTATATGACCTCCTACTATTTGATAAGTAGGTCTAAGTCTTGGCTTATTTATAAGTAATTTTTTATCTTTAAAAAACATTATTCCAACAGTACTTATTATTTCCATAATTTACCTTTCTATAAAATATTCATCATACCATACTAAGAATGAATATATAGTCCATATTTTACGACTATTATCTTTTTTACCTTCTTTGTGTTCATCTAAAAGTTTAGTAATTTTATCTACTTTAAAGAATTCTGAACTTCTAGAGAATGTTTCTTTTATTTTTGAATAAATATCATCTTCTTTAATCCATTCTCTAATTGGAACAGGAAAACCTAATTTCTTTTTGTCTGCAAATTTACTTTCTAGCACTTCATTAGCAACACGTCTGAATGCATATTTAGTTTGACCATTTTTTATTTTATATTTAGTAGGTAGTTCCCTGGCATAATCAATTAGAATTCTATCTAAATACGGAACTCTTACTTCTAGAGAATTAGCCATACTCATTTTATCTGCTTTTAGAAGAATATCTCCGATTAGCCAAAAATTAAAATCTATATATTGCATTTTAGATACATCATCATATTTTTTACATTTATTATAAAATGGTTCGGTTAAATCTTTATATGTCTTTTTACCTGGTTTATAACTAAGTATTTTCTTTACTTCTACAGGTTCAAACATAAATGCATTACCTATATATCTATCTTCTAAGTGTCTACTTCTTCTATATAAGAAATTAAATCCACGATGATGTCTGAAAGGATATACACATATACCTATAAATCTTCTTATAAAATACGGAATTTTATAATACCAAGATACAGAAAATGGTTCATGATAGATATTATAACCTCCAAATATTTCATCAGATCCTTCTCCGGATAATGCTACTTTAACATGCTTACTTGCAATATTAGCAACAAAGTATAAAGCTACTGCTGAAGGGTCTGCTAGTGGTTCATCCATATAATATTCAATCATTGGGAACTTTTCAAAGTATTCTTCTTTTGATATTTCCTTACTAATATTTTTTACATTAATTTTCTTGGATAAATCTTTGGCATAATCAATTTCACTATATTTTTTATTGGAGTATCCTACAGTAAATGTTTTATCTACATTAGATAGGGTTGCAATTAACGAAGAGTCTACTCCACTAGATAAGAAGCTTCCTACTTCTACATCACTTACTTTATGAGCTAAAATACTATCATCTATTACTTCTCTAATTCCCTGTTCCCACTCTTCTAAGCTTCTTTTATTATTTGGTTCAAATTTAATTTCATAGTATTTCTTAATATTTAATCTACCATTTCTATATTTAAAATAATGACCAGGCATTAATTTATATACATTTTTAAAAAACGTATCAGAACCTACACTGTATTGAAATGTTAAATATTGTTCTAACATATCTCTATTTAATTCTTTTTTAAATTTATGATGAGCTAAAAAACTTTTTATTTCGCTTCCAAACATAAAGCTATCTTTCATTTTAGCATAATATAATGGCTTAATTCCATAAAAGTCTCTTGCCCCAAATAATTCTTTGGTATTTAAATCATATATAACAAAAGCAAACATTCCTCTTAACATTAAAAGAAAATCTTCTCTATATTCTTCATATCCATGTAATACAACTTCAGTATCTGTATTAGTACTAATTTTATGTCCCTTTGCAATTAAATCTTCTTTTAAATATTTATAATTATATATTTCTCCATTAAAAAATATTAATTTATCTTTTTCTTCATTATATATTGGTTGTGATCCACTTTCTAGGTCAATAATAGAAAGTCTTCTAAATCCAAGTGCTATATCATCATCTACATAATATCCATCCGAATCAGGACCTCTATGCTTGATTAAATCAGCCATTTTTTTAATTGTTATATCCTTATTTTTTGTTTTATCTACAAAACCGACAAATCCACACATATAAATTCCTCCATATATTTAGTATACCACGATTATAAGTTAATTAAAATAAAAGAACAATGTATATGTTTATATTTTACATTATTCTATTCCATCTATACAGTTTTCATATATCCATAATTTTATATCATTTGTTTCGTAATATTTAATTAATTTAGCAAAGTATTCTCCTATTTTCTCTATTGGCACAGAAATAATACCTTGTCCTGTTCTTATCATTTCTTTATTAGCTACTAGATTTGCAACTCTTTTATTACCATCTAAAAACATTTGTGCTCTTTGAATAAAACAAAACAGTGTAATACATCTTTCTAATTCACGAGATATAGATAATATTTTCTTTAAGTCATCTTCATAATTACATTCACTAGGTAATTTAGGTCTCCATGATGTACCTGTTATACCTACGCCTTTATTTCTAAATTCTCCAAGTGGTTCTATATTTTGTCCTTTACATATTTCAAAATGAATTTTCTTTATATAATCTATAGTTAATTCTGTGTCAATATTATTTAATGTATATTCCCAAGCATCTTTTAACCCCTTTAACTTTAACATATCATCAATACTAATATTTCCATTATTAACATTATTCATAAAAGAATATGTATCTGCAAAAGTAACTGCTATTCCTTCTAAAATCGCACTCCTATATATCGTATCTACAAGTTTTCTTTTAGCAAAAATATATTATCTTCATTCGCCATATTGTATTTATTTTTCATAAACTATCACCTTTTATATATTACATTATACTATAAAATTTATTTTAAATATAATATAAAAAGCCAAGATTACTTGACTTAAAATTCAATATTGGAATTTACTGCATCTTCTATACGTTTGTTATAATCCATGTATAACTCGTATATCATACTTCCTTCTAATTGTTTTGATAAATTTTCTTCAATTGTTTTAGTGTCTTCTTCTGTTAATTCATTAACATCAATAGCATTACTATAATCAAATTCATCTATTTTATCTACTACTTTAGAATTTTGGTTATATTTTATTATTCCAAAAGAAACTCCTTGAATAGATACTCCCAATTCTAAATTTATTTTTATTTCTTCTGTACTTACATTCTCATATTTATATTTTAAAGTTATATCCATATCTGATGTATCATCAGTAAAAATTAAAGTGTATTCTCCATTATTATTAGATATTTTTATTGTACCCATTGGAGTTCCTTCTATACTATATCTATATGTTAAATTTATATTACCACTAGTATCTTT
The DNA here is from genome assembly GCA_944359705.1 of uncultured Bacilli bacterium. Lineage (GTDB taxonomy): Bacteria > Bacillota_I > Bacilli_A > RF39 > UBA660 > CALVVX01. The sequence goes on from CALVSZ010000004.1 coordinate 19,064, forward strand.
ACTTCCTGATACATATACAGGATCTTCACTTATAGTTTCAAACATATATAAATCATCTATAGCTATATAAGTAATTTTACTCTCTTCAGATGCATCTTTCGTATTAATAGATAAACCAACGATATCAGTATTATCGGCATATAATGAAAAATATAGACTGCTTGTAAAAGTGCTTTGATCATCTAATTTAAAATTACTTACTAAATTAACTTCCTCCATACCATATGTATCTTTTAATATATTAACTATTTCTTCATTTTTTTCCATTTCTGTTAATACATTTAATATGAAATTATATAATTTTTCATTTTCTAATGTATAACAATATTCATCTAACTTAAATGATTTCCCTTCAATATCTACATTAAAATCTTTTTCTACGATATCATCTTTATTAATATTTTTATAAATTATATCTCCGACTAGTTCAATTAATCTTTGAGTATCATTTAGTGACTTTTTATTGTTTATTATATTATCAAAGAAATTATCTATTTCTGCTTTTGTTTCTTCATCTATTTCTGCTTCTAATATTTTATCAAAAATGTCTTTTAAATTTAAATATCCTTTTTGATTATTATATAGTAAATCTATATCAAGATATGCTTTATCCCCCTCTAAATATTTAAAGTTATTAAATATTTTTTTATTTTGATTATCTAATACCACATTATAATTTAGAGATAGAGAATCTATTCCATATGCTTCTTTAATTTCATTAGATGGTACATAACTAATATTATTATCTATACTTATTACTTTATTTTCATAATCAAAGTAATTAATTTGTGTTAATATATCATTGCTCATTTTAGTAAAATTAGATATACTTTTTTGAAAAATACTTTTAGGGAAATTCATATTTAGATATAATTGAAAGCCTATTGCTCCAGATAATAGTATTACTAACACTATTAACGTAATTATTAAACCTCTTTTTTTCATTTTACTTCACTCCTCTACATCTATAGTATACCACATATTTAGACTATAAAACTAAATATCTTTTATGAAAAAATAAATGTATAAATATGTAAAACAGATGTACTTCTTAATTCCAAAGTTAAAACTTCATTAAGTTGAAAAAGTAAGAACATACGTTTTGTTTTTAATTATATAAAGAATATAATAATTCCACCCACAATAAAACTCACTCCAACAATTATAGGAACATTATCGTTAAACAAAGTTATTTTAGGGTTATCTTTTTTATAATAAACTTTAATATTTTTTTCTTTTAAAAGAAAATTAAATATTCCATTAACTCCAAAATTAGCAGTCGTTTCATAATTTTTTCCATCCACAACGTAGGAAACAACAGGTGCTTTTATCCAATTAAAATTAAGAAGTTTAAATTTTGTACCTTTTATTACACCATTACAAACTTCATAATTAATTCTTTCAATTTTTCTACTTTTTAATTCACCATATATTGTTATTAATCCCATTATTATACATTCAATTGGAATAATAGTAGTAGCAAATACTCCTATAAAATCTTGATTTAAAAAATACAATAATATTATAACTGGCACATTAAGGCAAATAATACTAAGCCCTACTATAAAAGGTATAAATTCTTTTTTTATATTCATGACTAAATCCTTCCTCTCATAAAAAGATCACTAATTTAGAGTTAAAATTATACTATATTTATAAGCTAATATTACTCATAAAATTTTATGACATTTTCTTTACTTTTTTATATCTTAACATATTCCCTATAACAATTATTAATATACCTAGTATAGTAAAAATAGATCCATTAATTAAAAATTTAATTACTATTCCATTTAATATATAGTGAACTGCTATAGATATGGCATCATTTAATATAACAATATTATTAATATCTATATTTAATATTATATATAGATATATTGTTATAAGAAGTAATCCTAATGCTAGTAAAGGTATACCGAAAATAGATAATTTACGTCTTTTTTTCTTAATATTAAGAAGAATTAAAGATAATATACTTATTATTACAAGAATAATCATTATTATATTAATCATATTAATTTTATTATTTATACTTGAAATTCCAGTATTTATTTTACTACTATAATCAGTATTCATAATAGTATCTTCGTATTCATTTATAATAATATCTATAAATTTATTAATTGCTTTCTTATTTTCTTCTGATAAATATCTATCTTCTAATGATTTATCAATATTAGTAGATAAATTATTTCTAACTACTTCTAAATCAATAACTTTATTATTTCCATCATATATGTTAGATATAATAATATTAGTATCTTCTTTAATTTTATCTCTACTTACAATATTTTCAAGAACAATAGGATCTAATCCTGATTGATAAATATAATTTTCAAAATTATTTTCTACTTCTGTATATATATTATTATAATAATTACTTTCTTCTAATTTATTTAATATATATTCTTTACTTAAAATAGTGCTATTTAATATATTTATAAGTACTACTATAGTTAAAGATAAATATAATATTATTGCAAATATATACTTTAATAATTTATTCATTATGCTTCTTCCCCACTTACTAATTTTGAATATACAACATACCTATTAGTAGTATGCCCTAAGGCATTAAATGGATAGCAAGTATATATCATAAGAATTTCTTCTTCTCTTTGAATTGGTAATTTATCTTTATCAGTTTCATCTATAACTTGCATATCGTATATTTTATAATTAAATGTTCCATAACTAGTTTTTACAGTAATTATATCTCCAATTTCTAGTTCAGAGAATCTTCTAAACATATCAGGAGTATTATGCCCTAAATAAACAATACTTCCTCCTTCACTAGGAAAATAACTACCGGCATTATGTCCTACCCCATTTTTAAGTATTTCATAGGTATCTCCAAAATAAACATCTTTATTTAAATCAATTTTATCTATTTCTAAAGTAGCATACTTTTCTCCATAACTAGGATACGAAGACAAATAATTAGTAATTTTATCTACTTCAATTACTTTTTCTTCTTTATTTTCTGCTTCTACTACGGTAATTTTATCTATAAGTGATATATTATTTTTTATGTCTCGCCCTAAACATAAAAAAATACCTCCTATAGTAAATATAAAAATAAACAAAGCAACTATTATATTACTAACAGTTGCTTTTATAACTTTCTTCATTTCTAATTAATTAGCACGAACTGTTTTTTTAAATACAACAGCTAAGGCGATTAATGCAGTAAGTGATACAACACCAATTACTGTACCCATATTACTTCCTGTATAAGCAAGTGTACCATTATTACTAGAAATTGTTAAAATGTTTTCACCATTTTTGTATATTTCTACTGTTTTTGTTTTAAATACTAAAGAAACATCTAATTCAGTTGCAGCTTCATTAGCAATATCTTTTAGTTCTTCTTTCTTAGCAGTAGATAAATCATCATATTTTGTAACACCTTCTGCTTCCATGATTGTAGCAGCTTCGTTTACTTTTTCTAATAATTTTTCTGCTTGTGCTTCAGTTACTTCATTTTCTCTTAAGAATCTGTCTAATTGAACTTTATCACTATCAGTCATTCCATATTTCTTTCCTACTTCATAAATCTTATCAGCAGATTCTTCTACTGTTGCAGCTTTTGATACTGGAGCAAATACTACTAGCATTAAAGCTACTACTAATACATAACTTAATTTCTTCATTATCTCATCCCTTCCTATGATAGCATTATATCATTAATCAATAATAAATTTCAATACTTTTATTAAAATTTATTCATTTATATTACTACATTTTTCATCACTTTTTGATATTATTAAACTACAATGAAGAAAAAGAGTTAAAAAAGAGCCAATAATTATACCTAATATCATTCCTAATATAAACATATTATCACCTATAATATTAATATGTTATATTTACTTATATTTATGTCTATTAATAATATAAAAGATAAATGTTCCAATAATACTTCCTGAAAAATCTATTAAAACATCACTAAACAGTCCTGTTCTTCCATTCACAAATGTTTGGTGATACTCATCTGTGCATGCAAAGATAAAACAAATAATAAGTGATAGAATTATATTTTTATTTATTATTAATTCTTTATGTTTAAAAGCGATTAAAAGAAGAAATGCTAATATAAAATATACACTTGCATGCATAACTTTTCTAAGTGGGTAATTAAGTTTATTAGCAAGTTCTAGTTTTTCATTATTAGATAAATCTATATTTGTTATTCCAACTTTGTTAGTTATTTTAACACTTATTTCTATAACTTTACTTATAATACCTATACTCTTACTATTAGACTCATTAGTATCCATAGCAGAAAAGTTAAATATAATTAATGCCCAAAGAACAACTAATATATAACTTATTATTTTTTTAGTCATGTTATCACCTTTAATAAAACAATTTTATTTATATTATTTTTTTAATAATTTGTTTAAATTTTTTTATCACTCTTTTATGTAATGGCAAATTGTGTACATATTTCTTTACCAAATAATTAATTGGTTTTTCTTCTAAATCATTAAAAAAATCTTTTCTTTTTTTAGGATAGTTACCAGAATACAATAGCGAAGGATTGTGGCATGTTATTTCTTCTAAATTACATTCTTTATATTTTATTTTATCACTTATTTTTTTTAATATTTCATTTCCTTTATTACTATTGATAATAATTGCTGACACTCCCTTGTTATCGTACATTTCAGGATAAAAGTTTTTTATTCCCCAAAAATCTCCTAAAGTAATATCTGAATATTTATTCCCCAATTTAAAATTACAATTGTAGCAACTCTCTCTTAATGCAATATCTGACAAAAATAATTTCATGTAATCATTCTTACGTGCTAAATTAGATATTTTTTTATTTTTAAATATTAGAGTATTAGAATATGTATCCCACCCTGTAATTTTATCTCTAAAATTATAATTAATTAATGTGTCGTTATATTTTTTTCCATTTCTTTTATATATTTTCCGAACAATTTAGGGCTAGGAACGCCATGGCAAAATAGATCTAAACATATAAGATTATCATTATTATATTTTAAAAAACTTTTTAACCCAGCAACTTGACAAGGTGTTCCAACAAACAATATTTTCTTTGACTTTATATTAGATCTTATAAATTTAAAAATATCATTTAAATCACTTTCTAAATATTTGGAACCTTTTAATTTATTTATATCACTTATGTTATTAATATACTTATGAATAAGTTTGTTTTGATTATTAAAACAAGCACCAATTACTATACCATTTTGATTAATTACTTCTTCTGCTATTAATTCAAATATACTACCTGATGATGCATTATTCATTCTTGATATATCACTTTTGTTATAACCAACATAACACTTATTAATTGAATAATTTTCTGTTGAATTTAATACAGGGCAATTTTTTTTGCACAAACCACAATTTACACATTTATCTTCATCTATAATTGGACGTTTAAATCCTTCTTCGTCTAAAACCATTGATATAGCATTTTTAGGACAAATATTATAACATGCTGTACATCCGCAGCAATTATTTTTATTTTCTAAAATATTTTTCATATTTAACCTCTTAATAATTTTAATTTTTTTAATGTATTAATAACTAACTTTTTTTCATAATTATTCATTGAAAAGTTATATGCAATTATAGTATAAATAATTGTATATAAGAGTGCATATATAATTATATTAATAAAACTATTATAACCATACAAATTCATTACAATTAATATTATTATAATTGGAATAATTAAAGGTAGTATGAGTTTAACAATTTCTTTCCAAAATTTAAATATATTTATTTTAACTTTTTTATAATAATATATATTCATAATTATTATGTTTCCTAATATTAATGATATAGAAGTTCCTATTGCGCTTCCAATTCCATCATATAATTTTGCTAAAGGAATACTTACCACTATATTTAGAATTGCAATAAAAACTAATAATACTGCTCTAAATTTATGCATATTTTTAGCTTGCATAATACTTAATCCCAAGTTTTGAATTAAAGGTATGGATAACGGAATAATTAAAATTAGTGCAATGTAATAAGCTTCTTCAAAATTATTCCCAGCCCACCACATTATAAATTCTTTACCAAATAATACTAATCCACTAACCATCAAAAATATTACAAAGCATTGCATTCTACCTACTTTAATCATTTCATTTGTAAGTTCATCAGGAGAGGCATTTTTGGCTACCATTTTACTCATTTTTGGCAATAAAACACTACTTATTGCCGTTGATAGATTTACAAATAATTGATTAAGTTGACTTGCCACTGCATATACTGATACCGCAATTGTTCCAGATACAGCACCTAAAATAAATTGATCTAAACTCCAATTAATTTTATCTACGATTACTCCTAAACAAATAAAGAATGAATAACTAAATATAGTTATAAATAATTTTTTATCAAATCCTTGGAATTTAATTTTAAGTTTAATTTTTTTCTTGCAATATATATAATTTGAAATTAATACAAAAATATTAGCACAAGTTATTACAATACACATTGTTATTGATCTATATCCTAAAAATAATAAAGGAATCATTAATAAAGGCTTTAAAATAGTATTTAATATAGACATTATTTTTTGAAAAGTAAATTGTTCATATGCACTGATTATTGAAGAAAAAATGCTAAATGGGAAAGTTATGGCCAAATTAAAAGACAATATTAATAACATTATTTTCATCTTAATCAATTCAATGTTGGTCATAGTATCACCAAAAAGACTTGTTGATGAAAAAAATAAAACTAATCCCAAACTTCCAGCAATTAAACCTATTATACAAAATATAGCAAAAAACATACCATGAAGTTTTTGTTCTTCTTTATATTTTTTTTGTTCCCGATATTTTGCAGTATATACTATTATAGCATTCCCAAATCCTAAATCTAAGACTGTTAAGTACCCTATTATTGAAGAAACTAGAGAATATAATCCATATTCACTTTGACCTAACATTCTTATTAATAATGGTGTATATAATAATTGTACTATAGTACTTATTATTATAGATACATATGATAATATAGCCCCCCTTTTTCTTTCAATACTGTCATTCATTACTAATCACTATCCTTAATATCTAATGCTTTTTCCAAAAATTCAAATGCCTTTTTCCTTTCTTGCTCTAATATTTTGAAAGCCTCTATATAATTACATTTCAAATCATTTTTAGTTATTTTTCCTTTATATTTTCTTTCTTCTAATTTAAATTTAGAAAGTAATGTGTCAATTCTAGAATTCATACTTACATTATTATCTTCTCTATCATATACTAAAAAAGGTGTATTATATAAAATTGCAAATACGGAAGAATGAAAAGAGTCTGTACAAATTAGAAATGCGTTTTTTTCTAAAAATAAAAATTCACTAGGACCGCATTCAAAAAAAGGATCATTTTTATCCAAAAGATTTATAACATCACAATTATTTTCTTTTGCTACTTTATTTATTATTTTTTTTCTTTCATCTGAAAGCGCCCCTAAAAAATAAGTTAATATATATTTATTAGATTTTAACATTCTTGGTCTTTTAGATACCTTATCCCACTCTTCAGCTGTCAATAACATTGTAGGATCTACTAATACTTCTATATCTTTTCTTCCTGTTAATTCTTCTACTATTTCCTTACCACGTTCTTCTCTTACTGAAATATAATTTAATTTTTTTAATCCTTTTGTATATTCTGCATGTGTTTCATTTGGGACATTTTCAACTCCAAAACTTGCTGCAAATGCTATTTTTGTTTTATTAATCACAAAATCTAGGTATTTAAAGTTTCCAACTAAGCCAAAATTTGGGTTCCACACTTGATCACTCCCAACTATAAAATAATTGTATTTTTTTAATAAATTAATATTTTTTTGAAATGGGCAATAATATTTTCTGGTTACTTTTAATTTTTTTTCAAACTTTTTAAAATTATTATTTAAATAATTAGGATTAGGAAAAACAAACCTAAAAATTTTTTTTATAATATTAATTAAATTCTTGGGTTTCTTCTTTTTAGAATTAGAATTCCTTATTATTTTTACATATAAGCCTAAATTAGTGCATATATATTGAATTGCATAAACTTGTAATTTATTTCCAAAGTTAAAATTAGAATATAAACTAAAAACACTTACTTTTTTTGTTTCCATTTTTTCACCTTAATCTTTTTTAGTTTGAATATAATTAATAATAAATAGGGATGACATTTTTTTATAAAATATAATTGCAATTTTATATGAAATGATAAATTAAATTTATTTAAGTTTATTAAAACATCATTATCATTAATAATGGAACTAATATTTCTTACATATTCGACAAATTCTTTTCTATTTTTATTAATTGTGTATATTAAATTAACATAATTAAGAACGATAATAGAATGCGAACAATTCACATCATCTATTAAATTTTTTAAATTTTTTGACAATAGAATATCTCTTAATTTTAAATTTGCTTTTAATATATCATTAATATTTCTTTTATAATATATATGAGATTTTGTTACGCTAAATTCATTTTGATAATAATTATACGTAGGTATATCTATTAACAAAATCTTATCAATTTCTAACAGCAATTTTATAAAAAAACATTCGTCTTCAAGCATTCCTATATCAGTATCAAAAACAATTTCATTAATTTTGGATTTATTTATTAGTAACAAACAAACAAAATTGTTTTCAATTCCATTTATTAGTGATGGTATTAAACTATTTAAAATATCAGACTTATTGTATAAACCAGTCTTAATTTGATATTTTCTAAATATTCTACTGTTATCCATAGCAATGTAGTAAGTAGTCCTAACTACATCAACATTATTTTTTTCCAAGCTATTGACCATTGTTTCAATAGCATTTTCTTCTAACCAATCGTCAGAGTCGACAAACGTTATATATTTTCCATTTGATTTCTCTATTCCATAATTTCTACTATCAGATACTCCAGTATTTTTTTTATGATAAATTTTTATTCTTTTATCTTTATTAGCAACTTTATCATATGATTTTTTATATTCATTTTTAGAACCATCATTAATTAATAATATTTCTATATTATTATAAGTTTGTTTTAATAGCGATGATACACATCTTTCTAAATATTCACTATTTTGATTATAAATTGGAACAATTATTGAAACCTTATTCTCCATCACATTCACCTTTATATATTTTTACTAATTTTGATATTACATTATCAATGTTATATTTACTATCTTCTAAAATTAACTTAGAATTTTTTCTTTTGTTATTTAAACTGATTGCTGTTTTTGCCCATTTTAAAGCTCCGTCTTTCAAAGATAAAAAATGTATATATTCTGTAAGTTGTATCTCCTTAGATACATTATTACTTACTAATATTGGAACACCATTAGCTTGAACTTCAACTAAAGTTAGAGGCAAACCTTCATATAATGATGGAAATATAAAAACATCAAATGCATTTAAAATCTTATTAACATCTCTACGATTCCCCAAAAAAATTACTTTGTTTTCTAAATTCTTTTTTACTGTGATTTTCTTTATTTCATCTTGCAAATCGCCACTACCAACTAAAATTAACTTAGAATCTTGCCTAATAGTTAAAATTTTTTCAAAAATTTCTAACAAGAAAGTATGATTTTTGGGATAATCAAATCTACCGATATGACCAATAACAAATTCATCTTTATTTAATTTAAGTTTCTCTCTATATATTTTTCTAACTTTATTATCGTAATAAAATTCTTTAACATTTATTCCGTTTTCAATAATTTCAAAACATTTATTACCAAATAAAGATTTACCAGCTTCAGTACTACATGCAATTCTTTTAGTTGATAAATTATTTATTAATATTCTAGAAATGTTCCATTTTATTCTTTTAAAAACATTATCTTTTTTTAACCCATAAGTAGTATGAGAATGAACAATTCTTATTTTTACCTTCGCCATTTTAGCCGCTATCATAACATAAGCAGAATTAAAATAAGTATGACAATGAACAACATCTATTTTTTCTTCTTTTATTACTTTATATATTTCATTTATATGCTTAAATAAATTAACTTTATTAGGATTAGAAATTTTTATAATCTTATAATTCATCTTCAATAGTTCGTCTTCATAATCAAATTTATAGTTATTATAAGTTAGAAATATGAATTGGACATCTTTTTCTTTTATATTTCGGCATATATTCATTAAAAAATTTTCTATTCCCCCAATATCCATTTTATAATTAACTTGTAAAACTCGCATCTTTTAACCTACTTTCTAAAAATTGTTATAATATTTTTGAAAATGCCATAATTAAACAAAGTACCAAAATCTTGATTTTTAAACAACATATACATATACACAAAATATATTAAAGTTAAAATAATAATTCCAAATATAATTAATAATCTTAATTTTGTAAATTTTTTAAAAGCATCTATCATTGGCACAATTCCAATAAATTGCAAAAGCATAATAAACCTTATCATTACTATAGATTGTGGTAATACGCTTAATATACAAGTCGATAATAAAATTATAAAGCCATTAATATTATCTATTTTATTTCGTTCTTTTTGAATTAATAAACAAACTATTATAACTATTAATTTAGTAATTTCTATAAGGAGTGGTGTGCCTCCATAAAAATTATACATATAATTATTTTGAAAATATGCGTTGTATAATTGTTCTATTTTTTGAAAAAATTGTATATTTACTAGTGAATTTATTAAAGTTAATAAAAATGATGGCGCTATGCAAATTAAAATCGAAATAATAATACTTTTTAAATTTAGTTTATTTTTAAATATTTTATATATTATTAATATTATTGTAGGAAATATCATTGAATTATGAAACAATAGTGCAATAAAATATAGTAAATAGCATATCTTTTTATTATATTTTTTAATGTAATCCAAGTAAAGTGATAATGAAAATAATATAATTGCAATATAATTCCAAAGTCCACTTATAAAATTTAATGCATTAAATCCAAAAAAAGTAAATAAAGTAATAATTATAAAAGGAAATATATTAATACTTGTATTTTTTCTATAATCATGAATAATATAAAATATTATAGTATAACCAATTGCAGTTATAAAAAATTGCAAAATATCTACATTTTTTGTGAAAGAAATAATATAACTAATTAATAATGGCAAAAATTCACGATCAATTAATTTTAATGAAGAAATAAAATATGTTAAGTCTTTACCAATATAATTTTCTACTATTAAATGATGCCTATATAAATCATAATCCTGAGGAGGAATAAAATAATATGCAATAATACCTAAAGCTATACCTAATAATAAAGAATATAGCACACTATTTTTTTTGGCATCAAATAAGTAAAAAAACAGTACAAACGCAACCCCAACTATTGGTAAAAGGGAAAATATTCCCAATGTAATTATTACCATAATATCACTCCAATTTTATATAAATTTATTATTTATTTTACTAACAATAACAGAATTTAGTTTTATTTTTTGATATATACATTTCATAATTTTGTCAATCAACGTACAACAAATATATATAATTAATAGTACCACTATCATGTATATATATCCATACTTAAAATAAAATTTTGAAGTATTTAACATTTCATTCCATAATAAATTCCTAACAAATGGATTTTCATGAATAATATAAACTGCAAACGTTGATGACGAAAAAAACATAATTATTTTTTTTATTTTATCATTTACTTTAAAATCTGTATTTAACACTATCAAAAATAACAAAACGGAAGATATATATGCAAATGGAAGATTATATTTCAATATATACATAAGTTTAGAAACACCACCAATTTTAAAAACAATAATTGAAATAATAATATATAAAACATTAATAGCAATATATCCATATACAAAACAATTCTTCTTAAAGTTTATTTTATTAATTCTTATATAGCTACCCATTAAATATAAATTTAAAAACCAATATAAATAATTAGCAGAATTCAAACTTACTGAATTATTAATTCCAATAGGTAATATGGAATTTATAATAAACAATATAATTAACAATAATTTAAATTTTTCTTTTGAAATATTATTTATTAAAACATTCAAGAATGGAAATAACAAAATTAATAATATATATGCATTAAAAAACCAATATCTCTGAGTTATAAAAGGGAAAAATATGTATATTAAATTTTTAATATTTAGTTCTATTTTATTTGTCAATAATAATATAAAACCAATAATTAATGAATAAACAAATATTTCTCCATATAGTTTTATTATTTTATTAATATCAAATTTACTTTTACATAAAAAATAACCACTTATTAAAATAAAAATATTTACTGCTACAATACACAAAACTTCTACCGAAATTGTTGAAACACATAATAAATTTATTTTTTTAGGCATTTCATTTAATATATTGCCATGATAAAAAAAATGTAATATTAATATCATAATCATTGATACTATTCTTAATATTTCTATGTTAACATTTTTTTCTTTTTTCATTTTTTCACCAACATTCTAATTGTTTTTCCTTGTTAGTTTTTCATAAATACGTTTACAATTATTATTATCTCTTAATTCAAAAAAAGAATTTGACCTTTGTATATATTTATTTTCTACTTTATAATTATTTTCTTTATATTGTATTATATTTTTAACTAAATTTTTTTCATCTAAAACGACAGGTCCAAATCCATCATTCTCGTACGAAAAATAACCTTTTTCAAGATGACTTTTTCTAAACCTTTCTATGTCAAACTGATAATATATTATAGGTTTTTGCATAAAAGCTCCATCTATTGAAATACTAGAATAATCTGTTATCAAAATTGAAGACTCGCTAATCAAACTTAAAATCATGTCCATATTTGATTTTACAATTATAATATTACTACATTTTGTAGTAAATAATGGGGCGAATTTCTCTACATTCTTATGTAAATAAAAGAATAATTTTATGTTATTATCTTTTAAAAATTTTATCAATATTTCATTATTTAGTAAAGATTGATATTTTTTATAATATTCACTGCTTTTAAACTGTCCAATGTTTTTTATATCCTTTAACCAAGTCCTCCATGTTGGCATAATTGCTATAATGTTTTTATTTGGTACAGCATTATAAAGTCTATCAAATCTTGGGAAACCCAAATAGCAAACATTATTTAAAGGATAGCCAAAATTAGATTTTATATATTCGTATTCTGGTTTAGCACCACATATAAACAATTCAAAATTTGTTTCTTTATATGTTAAATATTTAACATAGTTCATAGTCACTCCATGTTGTAAAAAAACTCTATGGCCATTAAACAGCCTATAATAATGCAGTACATAAAATATTTTTTCATTGGGATTTGCTGCTTTATGTATCGTTATATTTTTATTAGCATTTAAATAATAAATCCAATGCTTCAAGCCACCATAATTAATTACGTTTCCTAATTTGTTAACTTTTTCATATGATTCACATTTTTTATTTATTGCATAATAAACATAATCTTCTGGATGATTTTTTCTTACGTATTCAAAAAAAACATAACCATTATCCCTCGCATCATTCTTTCCTTCAGAAATTAACCATATTTTTCTTTTTTTTATTTTTAAGT
>CALVSZ010000005.1 GCA_944359705.1 uncultured Bacilli bacterium
TTGAAGCAAGTGCTAGTAATAGAAATTATAAGTTTTTAACTTTGACATTTTTTCAAGTTTTGATGTTGACATTTACATGTTCTTGTGTTAAAATATTTTTTAGAAGTTCTAATCTGGTAATTACAACAGTATCTTCTGGATATGTATGTTTATCAAATATTAACGATGAACAATTATAAGATAGATGATTATTCTTTATCAAACTTAATATATATCCTTTTAAAGTCCCCACAGAAGCTGAATATCCTTTTTGAATTGTGTATTCGATTATATATTCTAAGGGAACTTGATTCAATAACATTTTATATATCATATTTGTGAAATTATCTAATACTCTATTTTCTTTTGTAACATTTACAGAAGATATTTTTTCTACTTCTTCATCTGTCATCTTAATGTATTTTTTTAATGCATTTCTAGATACATTAAATTCATCCATTATTTTTTTGTGACAAGTTTCTTCTTTTGCTCTTTCCCGTATTTTTTTTATTTTATCTCTTTTTTCATCTCTTTTTTTCTGATGCTTTTGATAAATATTAGAATTATTATTAAGTAGATCCTTATTAAAGTCAATTAAATTTCCATCCTTATCCTTTGGTGCTGAGTTATCATAATCTAATTTTTTTAATTTTTCTTTATCAATATTTACTTGAATTGGAACTTTTTTAATATTATTTTTATCCTCAATTTTATTATTTTTAATAAATATCTTTTCTGGAATCTCCTTATAAAATATTTCTTTTAAGTATTCTATTAGATTTTGAAATAAATGAAATCTATCTGCCACTTGCATACAATTAGGTAAAACTTCGCTTATTACTATTGCATAAGCACTAGCTCTATCTCTAGCAACAGTTCTAATTTTTGGATGCTTTTCTAACCATTCTCTTATACTATTAGCATCTCTTCCATCTAAAAGTGCAAGTAGATGATGATCATTTAAGTCATATATTGCAGTAGCATAAGTTTGCCCTTTTCTTATTGCTACATCATCTATACCTACTTCTTCAATATCTGGATTATCAACAATTTCAATTTTGTGAATAATCCTATCAATTGTATCTGCACTTACTTTAACTCCTAAAAATGATAATATAAGTGAAGTAGCACTTGAACTCATAAAGATTGAAATAGATAAAATAAGTTGAATTAAATTATCTGTCATTACTTTATTTTTTCGAGCAAAGGGTAAAGATTCATTAAATGTTGTTACTTCACATTCTTTATTACTACATTTATATTCATATGCATTTACTACTAAGCATGTTTCTATATTTTGAATAGGTGTATCTTGTATTTTTCTTTTATATGTTGAATGCTTTTCAGTACTTATTTCTTTGCATTTTGGGCATTTACAACTTGATGTGTTAGATTTTATATATATTACATTTTTATTGTCCTCTTTCTTAATATCTTCAATGTGAAAATCTACTCCATAATTTAATACTTTTTCTATCATAATATCAACTACTCCTCGTAGTATAAATTTTAGCATAAAAAAAGTAGATATTAAATCTTATCTACCTATTGTACTAAATACTTAAACTTGCGGAAGAACCCTTAATTGTTAATTATATAGAAAAAAGGCTAATCAAGAAAGATTAGCGCTTTTTATTTTTGATTAGTAAAAATTAATCCTTTATAATATTTCCACGCAAGGACACGAAAGACCATTTCATCAATTTGACTTTCACTAATGCTATTAGCTTCTAGAGCTTCTTTTATTTTAATAATACTATCTTCATAATCAGTAGTAATAATTAAATCATTACCTGCTTTTATTGCCTTGACAATGGCATCGCTAATGCTAGAAGTAGCCCCCATTGCCAAATCATCTGTAATAATTATGCCAGTAAATTTTAATTCATCCCGAAGAAGATCATGTACTTTCGAAGATAAAGAGGCAGGATTAGAAGAATCGATACTATTTACTATGTTATGACTAATTAATACAGCTTCAGCGCCAGCATTAATTCCAGATTCAAATGGAGGCAAATCGTTAGTTCTAATTTCTTCTAAGGTTCTATCATCAGTAGCGGGACCAGTGTGTGTGTCTTTATTATTACCGTAGCCCGGAAAATGTTTTAGGGTGTAAGAAACGCCCGTTCCTTTACTTGCTTCTATTACTGTCTTTGCATATTCACTAGTAATTTTAGTATCTTCTCCTATTGTTCTGTTATACATATATGAAGATGGGTCGGTTGCCACATCAATAACAGGTGCCAAATTGACATTTATACCAAGTTTTTTTAGTAAGGCACTTTTTTGTTTTGTATCTTCTTTTATTTCATCAAAACCACCCGCTGCGTACAATTCTCTAGGTGATTTAAATTTAGTATCTGATAAATTAGGATTACTGCTTATTCTTACTACTAGGCCTCCCTCTTCATCGACAGCGGTCAAAATAGGAATATTGCTAGCATCTTGCAGTGATTCTACCATATTTTGTACTTCACTTACCGTTTTGTTTCTAAAATCTTTTTCAAAGAATACATAACCCGCAAATTTGTATTTCCTAAGAGTTTCTATTTGATTATTGTCTGGATACCGTACCAAAAGAATTTGTCCTATTTTTTCATCTAATGTTAACTCTTTCATCTTTTCATAGGATAGACTATAGTATACACTAAAGATGCCATTATCTTGGTATTCTTGTGGAAGCGCATTATTTAGTTTGAAAGTGTTTGTACTATAACTAACTATTGTAATATCTTGTACATCCTTACTATCGTCTAATATACCTGTGTATTTTATTACTATATCTTCTCCATTTGTTACATTTAAATTATCATTATTAATTGTATATTTAACTTTTTGCGAATCTTCAATGGTAATTAATTCGGTATTAAGAGAGATAATAGTCCCCTTTAATTCTTTTATATCTAGGCTTTCTTTTCCTTCTCTAGATGCAAAGAAAATAGCAGTACCTAGAACTATAAATAATAGAAATAGACTGCCTGCATAAACTAATACTTCTTTATTTAAAATTGTTTTCAAAATATCACTCCTCACATTTGTTATATTATATTCATACTAAATAAATATTATTCTTTTTATAACATGCTATATATTTTATACTCATTATATTACTTATCTTTAATTGATGTCAAGCATATAATTTCCCATCTTTGACACTTTAACTAAAAAGCATCTCATAAACCTAGATAAATTCTAGATTTTTTATTTTTTATACTTGCGTACTATATATGTACTATGATATAATTAAGCCATAAAGGTAGTGATACACATGAGATTAAAAAAAGTAACCGCTAAAAACGGACATGTAACATACTCAATAATAAAAGATTATACAAGATTGGATGGGAAAAGAACTTCTACTACTCATGAATTATTGGGGGATGATAAAAAACTAAAAGAAAGATTTGGTTCCAATAACACAATGGACAAAGTAAAAGAATATATTAATTCTTTAAATAAAATGATTAGAGATAATAAAGAATTGCCCATTAATTTAGTATTAGATCCTAATAAAAGAATAGAAAAAGATTTAGAACGTTCTTTCTTTTCTGGTCATTTATTTTTAAGAAAAACATATTATGAATTAGGCATAGATAAAATATGTCAAGATATCAAAAACAAATATAGATTTACATTTGATATTAACTCTATTGTTGAATGTTTAGTATTCTCTCGTATAATATGGCCATCTTCTAAATTATCTACCTATGAACAATCAAAAAAATTTATAGGAAATTATACTTTTGATATTCAACATGTATATAGAACATTATCTTATTTATCCAAAGAGATGAATAAGATACAAAAAGAACTATTTAATTACAGTAATAAAGTTATTGATAGAAATTATAAAGTTGTTTATTATGATTGTACTAATTATTTCTTTTATACTGAAGAAAATGATTTCCAAAGATATGGTATTTCTAAACAACATCAACCTCTTCCACTTGTTCAAATGGGATTATTTATGGATGCAGATGGATATCCATTTGCAATGAATATTAATCCAGGAAATACAGCAGAGTCCAAAACTATGATACCTAGTGAAATAGAATTTTTAAATAATTTTGATATAAAAGGTAAAAATATTATTGTTTGTACTGACGCGGCAATGTGTAGTGATGAAATTAAAAAATTTAATATTCAAGATGGACGTGGCTTTGTAATTACTCAATCTATAAAAAAATTAAGTAATGAATTACAAGAATTTGCTTTAAATAAATTAGGTTGGCGTATCTTAGGCAACTTAAAAAACATTTATAATTTAGATGAAATAGAAAAAAACAAAGAATTAAAAAAGAAACATTATAATACTATATTTTATAAAGAAATTGAATGTGAAACCAAGTCAGTTAAGCAAGTTTTAATTATTACTTTCTCTTTTAAATATCAAGAATACCAACACAAACTAAAACAACGTCAATTTGAAAGAGCTCAAAAATTAGTTGAAGAAATAAATAAAAAGAATAAATCAGCTAAAAATAAAAAAGATGTAGAAAAAATAAAGATATCTAAAAATCAAAATGATCCCAAACGATTTGTTAAAGAAATAAGAACAACCGATAATGGTGAAGTTGCTTGTAACATTGAATATACTATTGATAAAGAAATTTTTGAAAATGAAGAAAAATACAATGGATTATACGGAATAACAACTAATTTAATCGATGATACTGAAACTATTATAAAAGTTATGAATGGTAGATGGGAAATTGAAGAATCTTTTAGAATAATGAAGGATGATTTTGATTCTGGAACTGTATATTTATCTAAAGAAGATAGAATCAAAGGGCACTTTATTACTTGCTATCTTTCACTATTTATTTATAGATATTTAGAACATAAGCTAAATAATGAATATACTGTTCATGAAATTGTTACAAAATTACAAGAAATGAAAATGTTAGAACATAAAGGAAAAGGCTTTGAACCTACATATACTAGAAACTCATTAACTGATGCTTTACATGAATATTTAGGCATAAATACTGATACAGAAATACTAACTTATAAAAAAATTAAAGAAATTTTTAATACCCATAAGTAAGCACTTATAGTACGCATTTTTTTAAAGAAAAAAAACCTCTCTAAATCCTTATAAAATAAGGATTAGGGAGTTTTTTCTTTTCTCAAACTGTCAAACTTGAGATTATATTACTTATCTTTAATTGATGTCAAGCATATAATTTTGTTTGAAGATATAAATTATTCTATTTCACTAGAAAACATTGTGTATAATGAATTAATTGGAAAAGGATACAAAGTATTTGTTGGTAAAACAAAAAAAGGAGAAATTGATTTTATAGCGTCCAAAAATAATAAATTTAAGTATATCCAAGTATGTTTTAATTTGGACGACGAAATAACAAGAAATAGAGAATTTAGTGCGTTTAATGAAATAGAGGGAAATGAAAAATATATTATTACATTATCAAAAAAAGATTATTCTACTGATTCAGTAAAACAAATTAATGTATTTGATTTCTTAATGAGTGATACATTTTAAGTTAGTTAAAATAAAAAACGTGTACATAAAAACGCACATGTTTTTTATTACTTTTTAGTAAGTGAATTTAATAGCTTTTTTATGATTTTTTTAGGACCGGTGGCGGTTAGTTCATCAATTCTTCTATCTACTTGATTTATAGTCATAATATGATCTTCATCAATTGGAATTCCATCGATATGTAATCTATAATCTAGTTTGACTTTTTTACCGGTTTTCTCTTCAATTAATTTTCTTTGTTCATAATAATCCATTTTTTCAAATTCGTCATACGATATACCTAATTTTTCTTCAATTTGTCTTTTTACTAATTCTGAACTTGACATTTTATAAGTAATAGCAGATAAAATTGAATCCCTATTTAATTCTAAATTACCTTTAAAGCCTATCCTTTTATATAACATTTCTTTTAAATATTTTAGATATTTTTCATCTTCATTAATTAAAGACTTCCCTACTATACTATCTTCCATCTTAGTTATACCTCTTAATGCTTTTAAATTATATGAATCAGGTGTTAATAATCCTAAATTAATGGCACAAATTTCATTTTCATTACGTGGATTAATTATTCCATTATATAAATCATAAATTCTATATAATCTATCTTCTCCATCATTTATATCAAAAATTGCTGAGACTTCATCACCATTTAAATATGTTTTAGTCGGATAAATATTATCCTTAATTTTTCTACCAGTTTTTAATGCTGCATAATTATTCATATGTGTTGAAAATTCAGTGAAATAATCGCATTGAACTTTATTTTCTTTTTTTCTAATTTTTAAAGAATATACTGACAACTTTGTATTATCAAAATCACAATTATTTAAGAATAATTCTAATGTTTCTCTTGAGAAAACAAATCTTTGCTCTACTAAGTCAACTAATACATATGCATTTTTAAATTTATTTGATATGTCAAACATTTTTTTAATAATTGAATATATTATTCCATTTGGTCTTTTTTCTATAATTTCATGCACTAAAAGCAAATTATTATCTATCTTTACATATTCAATTAAATTATCTTTTTTCTTTAAAAAGATTAAAACATTTTCCTTTAATGAAATATCCAAATATATAGTTTCTCCATTATTATTTTCAAACAAACATTCAACAGTACCTTTTTGTAATTTAATATCTTTAATAGTAAATCCTTTAATAAACTCCTCTACTTCTTTTTTTATACATTCAATTTTTAATAATTGACTATATTCATAAACTTGATCTAAATTTATCATAGTAATAAACCTCCTAATTAATATTATATCATAAAATAATTTCAATTTATATAAATTTATTAATACTAAAGGTGAAGAATGGTAGAATATAAAATAATATTTTCCAAAATAGCAGATAAAGACAAAAAACTACTAAAACAAGTAAGTCTAGAAAATAAAACCAAAGAGTTATTAAATCTAATTGCTATAGACCCTTTTCAAACACCACCAATTTTTGAAAAATCAAAAGGCAACCTAATTGGCTGCTATTCTAGAAGAATAAATTATCAACATAGATTAGTATATGAAGTAGACGAAAATAGAAAAGAAAAATTTATTCTAAGCATGTGGACGAATTATGATAAAATATAATACATTTATAAAAATAATTGTTCCTTCTTTTCTTCTGCATCCTTTACAGGATGTTTTTCTTTTGTACTCATATTAGATACAATTAAATTATTAAAGTTGTGATTATATATCTGATATTTGTACTCAATATAACATCTCGTTTAAAGAAGATATTTTTTGATATAAAAATATAATCAAAATATTGTAATTTTAGAAAAAATGCTTATAATATATATTACTTTTGAAAGGGGCTTAAAAAATGAATGAAAAAATTTTGAAAATAGATAGAAAGGATTTAAAAAAATTTGAAAAATTATTAACAACAGGATGTGAAGGAGATTTTTATTTCTATGATACGCCTAACGAAAGAAAATTGATAAAAATTTTAAGGGATTTAAATAACAGATATACACGAGGAGGATTAGAAAATATAAAAGTTTTAAATCAACATATTAATATATTAGCTAAAGAATTTCCTGAGTTAGTATTACCAGAAAAATTGGTTATTGTTGATAAAGAATTATGTGGTTATACAATGCAGTATATAAAAGGAATGCCTTTAAATATTTATTTACAAGCACCCAATATATCTTTTAAAGAAAAGATATATATTTTAAAAAGTATTGGGATTTTTTTAGAAAAATTATCATATTTTAAATTCCCATTTGGTCCAATAGTTCTAGGAGATTTACACGAAGAAAACATATTAGTTGATGAAGATGGAAAGATAAAAATAATAGATTTAAATGGAATTTTTTTGGAATCAAACGAAATTCCTAATTGCAAATATTTAATAGCAGATAATGGATTTTATTTTAACAGGCCTAAGTACACAGTTGATATTACTGGAGATGTTGTACCTAGTCAAAATACTGATATTCTTTGTTATTGCATGATAATAATGAATTTTATAACGAAAAGCGAATTTTATAAATTAAGAGATTATCAAATTAATGAATATTTAAAATATATGAAAACAATTAATTTTCCATTAGAATTTACATCATGTATAGCAAAGTTATATAGTAGAGAAAATAACCAAAATCCATATTTATATCTTGATTATATTACCTTAGATATGTTAGAACAATCAAGTATGGAAAATTATTATAAAGCAAAACATGCATTAAAACAGTCTTATATGGGAAATCAAGGTGAACAAACTTTGACAAGTACAGGTCCTAAAAAGATTCTAAGAAAAATTTTTAAGACAAATAATAAATTGCTCAAGCCTAGATAAACTTGAGTAATTTTATTGTAATTTATTCTTTCTTTGTATTTTTTTACTTAGTAATGTTTTTAAATCATATATAACTTGTTCATATCTCATATTTTTATGACAAAATGGATTTAAATCAAGTTTTTATTTTAACGTTTATTTTGTATCAAGAACCTTTTTCTTAGTTTCTTCTTGTGTTTTTTTTATTAAATATACAAAATAAGAATATATTGTGTTAACTTCATAGTAAGTTAATGAAGAATAAATATTTTCATCATCATTCATTTTTTTAAAATAATAGCGCATATAGTTTATATCTCTAGTTTTAGTTATTCTAATATCGTCAGATGTAAGTGTAATGGGTGCTACACCGCTATTTTCAATAGTAATTCTTGAACAATTTTTTAATTTAAATTCATAATCTTGATATACTGTGTCTCTAGCATGAAGTTCAGGGTCTGCAAACGCACTATATTTACCTTCACTATATAATATTTGTTTTTCTTTAATATAGTCTGGAACCTTATAATATTTTTTACTTCCTATTTCAGTGGCAAAGAAAAAATTTGGGATGATATTAAAAAAAACACTTCGATTAAAATTATTTAATTCCAAATTTATCAAATCATTAAAAGATAGTTCATAAATTCTTGCTTTTAAAAAAACTGATTCGTCAATTTTTATTAAAGATTTAGGTATATGTATAGTTTTTGCAGTTAAACCACTAAATGTTTCTTGTGTTATTTTTTTTAATCCTTCATTTAAGAAAACGTTATTTAAAGAAACATTTTTTAATAATGGACCGTTAATTTCGACTATCGATGAAGAAGTTGCAAAGTTTTTATTAGTTGCTAAATTTTTAAATATTTCAATAATTTTCATATCTTCTTCAGACATATCTTCTTCCGAAATATTTATATTAATTAATCCATCCGGCAACTTAAAAGTTGATTCTTTAGATTCCATTTGCGAAATCATAGTTTTAAATAGTATGTATAACGAATCTTGTATATCTTCTCCATTATAGTAAGCCATTCTAAAAATGGTTTCTAAAGATAAAATATCAGAAAACTCAAATAATTTCTTTCTAAATGTCTCAATTTTAGTTCTAAAATAAGGTATTTTTTCGGCACCAATTGGAATTCGTTTAATATGTTGATATACATTTTCATGAAAATTAATTTGTGGGAAATCATTTTTAGGTTTATAAATATTTTTAAAATATTCTCTTAAACCATTTTCTTTATCAAAGGCAACTACTAAACCAATTAAATCTGGAGATGTTAGAATATTCCAGTAATCAAGATTATCATGCCCAGACTTTAAAAATGATATAAATTTTTTAGTAACTTTAGAATTGTTAGAGAAAAATTCATTCCAATATCTATTTTTTCCTGTTAAGATATCGGAAATTTTTTTAGAAATAATATCAGTATAACATTCAATTTCAAAATGACACGTATCTTTTGTAAAATCAAAATTCAAAATTGTTATAATATTATTAGTTAAATAGGCAAATTTAATGGTATAAAAATCTTTAATGTCATCATCAGTTATTAGGTTATGACCATATAGTGAAAATGCTTTAAGCTTAAGTTCTAAATCTTTTAAACAAGAATCAACATCATATATTTTAGATTTTTTTTCAATAGCTAAAATATTATCTTTTATTTCTTTTAAATTGTCTGCATCAGTTTTATGATTGTAAATGTATTCTTCTAAACATTTTTCCATAAAAACAAGATTAACAATATTATTTTCATTTTTTTCAAAATCCTTATGTTTTTGTGGCATTAATAAGGAAATCATTGCTTTTAATTCATTGCATTTTTTATCAATTACAACTTGTGTGTCTTCATCAAATGCAAATTCTATATTGTTAAGTTCACTATAATTATATAAATATCTTTCAATTTCTAGTTTTACGGCTACTGTTCTATTTTTAATAGCCAAAATAGTACTAATTAAATTATTTATTTCTTCTTTTATACAATTTTTCTTTAAAGATGATAAAAAAATCTTTTCATTTAAAATTTCTTGCAATGCAATTATTCGTAATTCTGTCTTTATATATAATTCTTCTAATTCATGTAAGTATGATTTTAATTTAAGCATTTTACTCATACAATTAATTCGTTTAGTACCAGCACTATAATATGAAACATTGTCAAATGAAATAGTTAAATCTTCTCCATTTATTAAATTAAGTAATAATTCAGTATACATTTCACTATTATTACGAAGATTATCTAATTCTAGTTCTATACTAATTATTATACGTTTACTTGCCAAAATTTGGTTATATTCTTTTTTATACGAGTCTAAAAGTATTAAATCTGATGGTTTATCTTTTAAAACTTGCCGGGTTGGTATATATATAAAATCATTAAGATTGGCTATTTTGGTTTCATTTGCTTTTTTACTATTAAAAAATATTTTTTTAAATATTGATTTAAATCCCATAAAGTCATCTCCTTTTATTGCTTAATATAATAGCATAACCATTTTAATAAATTAATTTTATACTATTTATTGATTTCTATTTTTTAAAATTTTTTGTATTCTTCTTTTTGCAACTTTTTTATCATGTTCTAAAAAATCTTCACATGACCTTCTCTTATTTTCATCTAATAGACTATGATAATCTTTTATTTGATCTAAATTGCAATATATAAAATTATTTTTTAACATTTCTAATGTATCAAATGATATTTCTTCAAGTCCATTTTCAATTCGATAATTTATTACATATTCGATAAAATGTTGAACATATGCATAATTTCTAAAATTTACTTTTTGGTTTATTCTACCCATAGAATCTGCTTCATAAAATGATATTTCAATTGGGAACTTACTTTGGGAAAAACCACTAATTATTTTTATAGCAAACCTATTTTTTATTAAACTATTAATATATCTTTCTTGAATTTGTAAGTTAGATGATATAGAATCATATTTTTTTTGTTTAATAATTAATAATATATCATTAAATAAAGCTCCATCTACTTGATATGATAAATATTTAACTAAAAAATTTTCTCTTTCATAAATACTCATTAAACTAGCTAATATATTACTTATATCTTCTAAATTAAATTTTGAATACTTCTCATAAATTTTACAGTGGTTATATATTTCAGAATTTATATTATCTAAGTTATGGTAATATTCTGAAAATAACTCTTGATACTTTTCACTAATTATTTTTCTAGCCTCTTCTAACTCTTCTATTTGTGCTTTTTTTAAATTACTTCCTTCATATAATAAATTCCTTTTTCGTTCTCTTAAGTTTTTTAATTCATAATTAAAATCCATAATATTTTACTTCCCTCTTTCTAAAAAAATTTAAATTACTTTTATAATATCATTTATAATTTAATATCACAAGATATTTTACAATATTTTACTTTTTTAACTTTGCGTCTTAGTTAATTAATAGTTATTTATTAATTGTTTCTTTTTCAAATATGTTATACTCTCTATTTAAGGAGATAGGTTTTATGAGTAATATAAGTAAAATTATGGCTAAAGAATTAAACAAGAGTGGCTCGCAAGTAAAATTTATTTATGGAAATGTATTTGGAAATATACCTCCAATTATTGAATGGATCAAATGGTTATCGTATGAACCAGAATTTGAAAAAAATAGAATAGAACATTTAAATTCTAAAGGAAGCAATAATTTATCATATGAAGAATTAAATGAATTAGACCATTATATGAAAAGAAAAAGAATGGCTCAATTATTTAAAAAGTATGATTGTAAAGAATGTTCTAAGAAAGAATATATGGAAGTATATAGTTATATGAGTAATGAATCTATTATAACTTTAATGTTAGATAAATTAACTATTCAAGAAATTAAATATGCCAATGAAGAAATAACTAGATTAAGAGAACTTTCTAATGAAGATTTAAGTCAAAAAATAAGAACAGAAAGTCAAAAAGATAATTATCTAAATTTATCCATGGTGAATGCTTATATTCTACATATAATTGATAGAATAAATTATGTAAGAAATATGAACGAATTTAATAATATTTTAAATTGGCAACTAGATAGTAATGTCATTATGAGACAAAAAAGCAAATTAAGAAGGAGGTAATTATTTATGAAAAATTCACTAAATGATTATGAAAATTGTTATACATTAATAGAAATTATTACTGGTTTAAGAAGTGAATATCAAATAAGTAGAAATTTACTAGATAGATTAAAAAATTATATAAGAATTGATAATGACAATGTTAATTATTATTTTAGCATCCAACCTAACGAGGAACAATATATATATAATGATAATTTTTTGCAATTAATATTACATGTATCTAAAACTCCTACATCAGTATTAGAAAATATAAAGCATAAACTAAATCAATATAATTTTGGTGAAAATAGATGGTTAATTGATAATATTGCGTTCTATTTTGAAGAAGTAAATGGTAATTTATCTTTTTATCCTATTACGAATTCTAATTTAAAAAATTCATTTAAACCAACTATCTCAATAATCAATATTAAACAATTTATTGAAATATATAATCAAATTAAATATCAAAAATTATCTTTATTACCTAATGTTTATATTGATATTAATCCGTATCAATCTTTATTAATTACTAAAGATATTATATCATTATCAAGTATAGATGGAAAAGGAAGACATACAGATATAATATATAATTCAATAGAAGATAAAATAATTATTAATTCTAGTGCTAATTATTCACAATATTTTATAGAAAAATTATTACACACTAAGATACCTAAATATGAACTTCCCTATAATTATATATCTTTAATTGATAAATCAAATGAAAAAACTAACGAGATATTTATTGAAAAACCAATTAGAAAGAAAAAAGAACATTTACAAATTAATAGTACTGGAAAAAAACTAATATTATCTAAAAAATAAAATATCAAGCTAAATTACTTGATATTTTTATTTTAAATTATTTAAAATAGATAAACTCTTTATTTTTATATTATTTTTACATCCTGTTCCTAATTCAATATCTGGTTTAATACTTTTACCATGGAAGTCAGTTCCACCACTTATTAATAAATCATATTTATTAGCTATATTTAAATAATACTCCATTTCATAATATGAATGTGATGAATGATATACTTCCATACCTAAAAGTCCTTCTTTAATCATATTTCTAAGTAAATATAAGAAGTCTGCCCCATCTAAATTTAATGACTTAGGATGTGCAAGAACTGGTATTCCCCCACTTTCTAAAATTAAATTAATACATTCTTCATAAGTCATATTTTTATTCTTATCTTTTACTTTTTCATACGCTTCAGTTAAATATTTAGAAAAAGCTTCTTTAACAGAACAAACATATTTATATCTTATACATAATTTAGCTATGTCTACTCTACCTAAATTATTACTATTATCAATAACTTCATCAATATCTCTAGAAGCAAATCTAATTCCATAATATTTTTCTAATATATCAATTAATATCATGAAAAATTCAATATTATTATATTTAATTTCTTTTATTTTTTCTAATAAATGTTTATTATTTATATCTATTCCATACCCTAAAATATGCATCTTACCATGATCAACTTTTGCCGAGAATTCAATTCCGTTTATAATATGTATACCACTATCAACAATATCTTTACTATTTTTATCTAAACTTCTAATTCCAGATATCGTATCATGATCCGTAATAGCAATAGTTTCGATATTTTTATCTATTGCTAATTTTATTAAGTCATATGGCGATAAGTCCCCATCAGAATATTTGGTATGTGTATGTAAATCTATAAGTTTTTCATTCATATTATCACTACTTTTCTACATTTTTATATTTATATAAATAACTAGGTCGATGACCTTCTCCTGTTTTAATTTTGTTAGTTTTCTCTACTTTACTTGCTATTATTCTTCTAAAGGCTGGGTCTAATAATTTCTTATTAAGTATTACTTCATATACTTGTTGAAGTTCTCCTAAAGTAAAATATTCAGGCATCATATTAAATACAATATCAGTATATTCTATTTTATTCTTAAGCCTTTCAATACCAGATAAAATAACAAGTGGATGATCAAAGGCTAATCTATCATTTTCTAATACTTCAAATTTATAACGATCTGTTGTCATATCTTTTAATACTTTTTTTATTTTAAAAGTTAATATTTCTTTTTCGCTTGTTAAAATAACATCAACTATATTATCTTTTTCTGTATATTCTACATTAAACCAACAAGCATTTGCATTTAACTTATCTTTTAATCTATTTTTATCAATAAGTGCCATATATGAAGTAGATACAATACGCATTCTAGGATCTCTATTTACACTTCCAAAAGTATATAGCTGCTCTAAATAAATATTATGAATATTAGTTTCATTAGCAAGAATTCTTTTAGGAGCATCTTCCAAGTCTTCATCTATTTTAATAAATCCTCCTGGAAGACACCATTTATCTTTAAATGGATAATCATCTCTTTTAACTAAAAGAACGCTAAAATATTTTTTATTTAATTTACGGTAATTATTTACTTCTTCATCTGATACACTAAATATTATAATATCAGTTGTCATTGATAGTTTTTCAAATACAGATGAATCATAATGCTTTAAAAATTCTTCTTCACTACTATATTTATTCATAAACTCCTCCAACATTAGTATATCATTTAATTAATCTTTCGTAAACTTTTCTCTTATTTTTTTAGTATAATCATATTCCCGCATACGCATACATTTTATTTTTCTCTTATTAGCAGACGTCTCTACTTTATAAATATTATCATAAAAATTATTTTCTCCATCAACAGTAATAATTACATTCTTAGTTCTATTTTTAGGATAAATACTAATTATTCTATGTTCGGGAATTATTATTGAATTAAGAAGAGTACGATAACTTTTACTATTTAAAGGAGCAATAGGCGTAATTTGTAGGGTATGTAAATCATTATAGACAATACACCCTTTAAAGCTTAAATTATAAGCACTAGATCCAAATGATGTCGATATTAAGACGCCATCGCCTACAAATGTTTCTAATAATTCGTCATTAATTTTTATATCAATACATATAGTATTTAAATCCTTTTCACGAATAACAATCTCGTTTAATGAATAAAAGTGGGATGAAGAGTCTTTAGTAAATACCTTCGTCTCTTGTACAGAAATACTCTCTATTTTATAATTATTATTATTAAGTCTATCTATAAACATATCAATATCACTAGGATACACTTCTCCTGCAAAACAAAGAGTACCTGTATTTACCCCAATGTACAATACTTCATCACTAAAATTACATTCCTTCACCATCTTTAAGAAAGTTCCGTCTCCCCCAATAGCTATAGCAAGATCATAATCATTATCTGTTATAATATAGCCATTTTCTTCTAATTTTTTATTTAATTCTTCTAATATCATATTAGAGTATTCAGTATCATTAGCAAATAATTTAACCCTTAATATTTTGCTCATTTTAACTAATCACCTTTAAAAGAATATTTCCTATAAATGATATTACTTCCTCTTTATTTTCTTTTCTACTTTCATTTGATACTTCAATACTATAAGTATGATACTTATCATTATCTTTATCATAGATACTTATGTATACTAAATTATTACTACCATATAAATTATGAGAATCTACTCTATTTAACTTACCAGTAATACCTACTCCATAATTTGAATTAGCAAAATCACTTATTTTTTTACTCATTTCTTTAGCAGTTTCCATACTGTAAACAGAATACTTATCAATTATATTAGCATCTACTCCCATTTTTATTTTATATTGGTTAGAATAAGTAATTGCACTATATTTTAAAACTTCACTAGATCCTTCTATATTAGTAATAGCATTTACTAATCCTCCACCAGTACAAGATTCCATTGTAGATATTGTTTTATTATTAAGCGTTAATCTTTTAACTATTTCTTTAAAATTATAATCCATTTTAACTCTCCTTTTCAATTACTATAATCGATTTTCTATCAGACAACAATATATTTATTGCTAATACAATTATTATATCTATATCTTGTTATTTTGTTAATAGGTTTACTAAATTATATTATTATTTTATATCAAATTTATCATTAAAATTATATAATTTATTAATTTTAATGTAATTATAGACATTATCATTTAAATATTCTTTCCACTTATTAACATCACTTCGTATTTTAGTAGAAGAAATACTAATAAAATCATTATTTAATATTATTAAATTTTTAGTTTCTAAATTTATTTTCATATTATTTCTTTTAATTACTATTATTCCATATTTTATTATTTCATCATAATGTTTCCACTTATAAAGAGTATTTGCATTATCAGCTCCAATTACTAAATAAAATTCATCATTAGGGTTTTCTTCTTTTAAAGTATTTAATACTTGATAAGTATATTCTAAATTATTATGTTTTTTATCAATTATAATATTTTTACTACTAATAAAATCTAACATATCTAATCTTTTATTTAAATTAGTTATATTTTGTTTATCCCAATAATTACCGGTAGCAACCACTAAAACTTTATCAACCATTTTTTTATCTACTAAATAATTCATTATATCCGTATGCCCTTTATGAACTGGATCAAAACTTCCTACAAATACTCCTATTTTCATGTTATTCCTCTTTTCTTTTATAAGTTGGTATATTAAATTTATGTAAATTATTCTTATGTAATTTTTCTATTTTTTCTCTAATTTCTTTATCTAATAAATCTTTATTTTCTAAGTATGTAGCAATATCATTATATTTAACTCCTAATTTATCTTCATCAGTTAAGTTAGATAATCCATCATTAGGAGCCTTATATAATACTTTGTCTGGTACATTTAAGTATTCTCCTAACTTAATTACTTCTTCAACTGTATAGTCTGCAAGTAATGATATATCATAAACTGAGTCTCCTCCTTTAGTAAAATATCCAACATATAATTCACATTTATTAGAAGTACCTGGTACTATATATGTTTTACCTCTAACCATACTATATAACGCTGCTAAGTAATACAAAGTGCTCATTCTAAGTCTTGGTTTTAAATTAATATCACTATTTTTTACTTCTTCATTAGTAAAAGTTCCTAAATTCTTAAGTTCATCTTTAAAAGCATCAAAAGTACTTGTTATATCAAAATTTACTAGATCAATACCATAGTAATCACTTACTAGTTTAGCATCTATTTTATCTTCTTCTTTAGAATGACATGGAAGGGTTACTCCAATTACATTCTCTTTTCCTAAAGCTTTTACTAAAAGACCTGCAACTACTCCTGAATCTTTACCACCGCTAATTCCTAAAATAGCTCCTCCTAAATTATTCATTTTATAATATCCTCTTATAAACTTTACAATATTTTTTACTTCTTTTTCAGCATTAAATTTTTTCATTATCTCATCACTTCCTTATATATTTTTTCCCTTTTGCTAACGTAAGTTTACTATTAGCACCATTTATATATCCCATCTCTTCTAATTCTTCTAAATTAAAAGTCATGCATCTTATTTCTTCTCCGACATCTAACTTTTTAGGATACTTACATATAGAATTAAAGGCTATAAAACTATGATTATAAGCTTTAGAGCAGCCTTCATCTTGATAAAATTTATCTAATAATTTTAAACATTCTGGTTCGTATCCTGTTTCTTCTCTTAGTTCTCTTATAGAGCCTCGTATTGGTCTTCCCCCTTTTCAATATAGCCAGCAGGGAATGACACGGCAACTGTACGTTTTGTAAACACTCTAGGTTCTATAACTGTAAGTATTTCGTTATCACTAGTTATTGGCATAATTATTGCTGCACTTCCATCTTGACCATTTTTAAGTAATTTTTCACGTTCTATAACTTTACCATTATTTAAAGTAAATGAATAAGGAATACTTGTTATAAATGACGACTTTTCTCTCATATTAGAAGTTTAATTCTTCAATATATTTTTTAAGTTCTAAATATTTTTCTCTACGCATATTCTTTACTCCTTATTATTTTTTTATTTTCTTTTTAATACTATCATTGTTAACAGTACTTAATATAAGTTCTTTCTTTAAATTTAATAATTTTAAAGTTAGGTCTACATAATATTCATGAGGATTTAAACTTCTTTTAATTTCTGGATAAATTGTTTTAAAGTCTTCTTCACAATATTTTTTTCTCTCTTCTATTGATGGATTTTCGTATACTAACTCTCCATTTATAAAAATAGGTACTTGTAAAGGTCTAACATTATAATTAGTAATGGTAGTAGTTTTAAATTCGTCATTAGGATTTATTAATGTAAATTTATCATAGGGAATTATTTCATCATGGATTGCTAAAACGTCTCCTAAAGCATAGCCTGTAGTTTTATCATAGAAACGATATACTTTTTTATAATGTGGATTTATTGTCTTTTCTTTAGTATCGCTTACTTTAATTCTTGGTATTATTTGATTATTTTCTTCTACTCCGACTAATTTATAAACACCGCCAACTCTATCATTAGCAGCTGCTATATTATCTCCTACTCCAAATGAATCTACACATGCTCCTTGCTCTATTAAACTTTTAATTGTGTGTTCATCAAGTCCATTACTTAAACATATTTTAGCATCAGTAAATCCCGCTCCATCTAATATTTTTCTTGCTTCTTTAGATAAATATGCAAGATCTCCACTATCGATTCTAATTCCTTTAAATGGAATATTATTTGGTTTTAAATAATCATTTGCCACTTTTATTGCATTAGGTATTCCACTTTTTAAAGTATTATAAGTGTCTACTAAAAATACACAGTTATTTGGATTACTTTTAGCATAGTCTAAAAATGCTTGGTATTCACTATCAGCATCACATATCATAGAGTGAGCCATTGTTCCCATTGCTGGAATATTATTAATAAGGGCACTTATTGTATTACTAGTTCCTGCGCATCCTCCAATATAAGCATATTTAGATGATTCTATAGTTGCTTCATCTGATCTTCCACGTCTAGCGCCAAATTCCATAACCGATCTATTTTGAGCCGATGATGTTATTCTCTTACTAGCAGTAGTATATAATGACGCTGAATTGAAATACAAAAGTAGTGCTGTTTCAATTAGTTGTGCTTCAATTATATTTGCTTTTACTGTAATTATTGGTTCATTTGGGAATACTACTGTTCCGTCAGGAATTGCATATACATCTCCCGTAAACTTTAAGTTTTTTAAATAGTTTAAATAGTTTTCACTAAAACTTCCGGTTTGTCTTAGATAATTAATATCCATATCAGTAAAATGAAAATTTTTTATATATCCAATTATCTTATCTAACCCTCCAGATATTGTGTATCCTCCTTTAAAAGGATTTTTTCTAAAGAAAACATCAAAATATGCTTTCTTATTAACTTCCCCTTTATCAAAGTATGTTTGACCCATTGTAAATTCATAATAATCTATTAACATTGTCATATTTTTCATAATTATTTCTTCCTTTCTAATTTCTTTACAACTTCAATTCCTGCTTGATTCATAAACTTAAATGCCATTTCATTATATTCATCTCTATTGTGATTTGGAGCATCATAAGTTTCTACAGCATTTTTTGGAACTATTATTTTTACTCTTCTATTTAATTCATCAAATAAATTTTGAAGCGGAATTGCTAAATTCATTACACATATATCAGTATCCCATCCCATTATTATTACTTCTTCTAAATTATTCATTTTTAAAATCGTTTCAATAAAATTATTTACAAACATTGCACTTGTAGAATTCTTTCTAAATATTAAAGCATCTTTAGTATAAGGAGTTAACTCTGATATTACTTTTACTTCATTTGTTCCTTCTATACTATGTTCTGGGTATCTATCAAATTCAACACTATCTTTAGTATGAAAATCAATTATAAACATAAGTTTTCCTTCTTCATCCGTGGTAGCTATTTGCGCTATTCTAACAAGTTCAGAAACTGTATGTAAAACGTAAGGATCTGCTAGTAATCCCTCCCTTGCAAATGCATTTGTAGTATCTACAAAAATATATAGTCTTCTAACACTTTCTAAATTATTCATATTATCGTTCCTTTCTTTTTAACATTTTATTAATAACAATATTTGTTAGAAAACAGATTTGTTTCATCTGTTATTAACATTATATTAATAACACTTTATTTTGTCAACTATAAATTTAAAAAAAAAATAAAAATCAGACAATTTATATATCATAAACTATCTGATTTTCCATTTAAACATTCATTATTTTATAATTTCATAACAAGATCTTTAAATTGTTCTCCTCGGTCTGCAAAGTTTTTAAACATATCAAAACTAGCACTTGCTGGTGAAAATAGCACTACTTCTTTTTCTTTTGCTTTGCTTAAAGCAACATCTACTGCTTCTTTTAGGGAAGATACTATATATTTATCTACTTTCTTGTTTAATTTTTCTTCAGCTTTAACAGTCGCGTTATATATCTTATCTTTAGTATCTCCCATAAGAATTAGTGTTGATACCTTTTCTACAATCGGTTTCCCAATTACATCATAGTCGATATGTTTATCATACCCACCAACGATTAAAACAATGCTCTCATCATAAGAGTTTAAACCAGCAATAGTCCTTGTAGGACTAGATGATACTGAATCATTATACCATTTAACACCATTTATTTCACGAACAAATTCTAATCTATGTTCTACTCCTTTAAATGTTTTAAATACTTCTATTGCCTTATCTATATCAATTAAATCAATAATAGCACTTAAACATGTACATATATTTTCATAATTATGAATACCTCTTAATAAAATATCTTTAGTATCAATTACTTTATTATACTTACTATCTATAACTCTATATATTGCATTATCTTTAATACAAAATCCATTACTTATATTATCAAACCTAGAAAAGTATCTTACTTCTCCTTTAGCATACTTACTAAAGTTTTTTACTATTTCATCATTATAATTAAGTACACATATATCACTATTATTTTGACTATCTATTATTCTTCTTTTAGAAAGAACATATTCACCCATATCAGTATGAATATTTAAGTGATTTGGTGTAATATTAGTAATTACCGAAATATTAGGACTTACTTCCATTCCCATTAATTGAAAACTACTAAGTTCTAAAACTACAATATCATCTTCATTCATTTCACTTGCTTTAGTAAATAATGGGGTACCTATATTCCCCCCCACAAAAACATTATATCCACTTGCCTTTAAGCACTCATATATTAATGTCGTCGTAGTGGTTTTCCCATCACTTCCAGTTATTCCTATAATTTTAGAAGGAATTAACTTCATAAGCATTTCTATTTCAGTTGTAATTATACATCCTCTCTTAGCTTCTTTTTCTAATTCTTTTCTATTAGGAAGAATACTTGGACTTCTAAATATTAAATCAAATCCAGATAAATTAGAAAGAGAATTTTCTCCTAAATAATATTTTAAGTTATATTTTTCTATTTTTTCTACAACATTAGAATCTAGCTTTTCATATTCTTTATCATCAAATAAACAAATATTTGCTTCATACTTATATAAATAATCAATTAATGGAAGATTACTAACTCCAAGGCCTAATATTGCAACATTCTTATCTTTCAATGATTTATTAAATTCCTCTAACTTTATATTTTTCATAATTACTCCTCTTTTCTAGTTATAGTTTATTTCCCAAAAAAGATATTTTTTTTATTTTGGGAAATAGAATTATATACTACTACCAATTACATCTTTAATTATCTGCTTAGATTTACTTAGTAGTATTTCTTCTTCATCACTTAAATTAATATCTAATTTTTCCCTTATTCCTTCTCTATTTATCACACAAGGAATACTTATATATAGTCCTTCTTCATCATAAGAAGATACCGTAATAATAGCATTTTCATCATTTAATATCGCATTAGTTATTCTAACTAAGCATGTTCCTATTCCATATGAAGTGTTTCCCTTTTTCTTAATTATTTCATATGCTGAATCCCTAACTTGAGTACTTATTTCTAATTTTTCTTCTTTAGTTAGTTTGTTATTAATATTAATGGTGCCTACTAAAGACGCGCTCCATGCGACAAATTCCGAGTCGCCATGCTCCCCCATCACATAAGCATGAACGTTTTTAGGATTTATATTAAATTTTCTTGATAACATATATCTAAGTCTTGCTGTATCTAGACTAGTTCCTGTCCCAATTATTTTATTGGGGTTTAATCCTGAATACTTATATGTTATATAACTCATCGCATCAACCGGATTAGTTGCTACTAAAAAAATACCATTAAAACCACTTTTCATAACAAGTTCAATTATACTTTTAAATATAATATCATTTTTATGAATCAAATCAAGTCTAGTTTCTCCAACTTCTTGATTAGCTCCTGCTGATAACATTACAATATCAGCATTAGCACAATCACTATAATCACCAGCTTTTATATTAATAACATTAGGAGAATATGGAATACTGTGATTTAAATCCATTGCTTCCCCTTCGGCTTTTTCCATATTTTTATCTATTAATATTAATTCATCAACGTTACACTTTTGATTTATCAAAGAATAGGCATAAGACATACCTACATTACCACAACCTACTATTACTATTTTACTCATACTATCCTGCCTTTCCGTATACTTTTCCATTTTCTAGATTTATATTTTTATAATAAAATAGTTCACTTACACTTACTAACTGATATCCTTCACTAATTAACTTAGGCACTAATATATCTACAGCTTTTACAGTAGCACTATATATATCATGCATAAGAATAATATCTCCATCACTTACTTTATTCATAACTCTAGATACAATTTTCTTAGAATTATGACTTTTCCAGTCTAAAGTATCAATATTCCATATAATTATTGGCATATTTATACTTTCTTTTATTTTTTTATTAAAAGATCCATAACTAGGTCTTACTAAATTTGGATACTTACCTACTATATTGTAAATTAAATCACTAGTATTCTCTACTTCCTTAATAATGTCTAGATTACTCATACTAGTCATAAGTTTATGAGAATATGTATGATTGCCTATTTCCATTCCATATTCATCCATTGTTTTTATAATCTTTTCATTATGATTAATTTTGCTACCTAAAACAAAAAAAGTAGCTCTAACATTATACTTATTTAATATTTCTAATATTTTACTAGTATTATAATTAGG
Source organism: uncultured Bacilli bacterium (assembly GCA_944359705.1). GTDB lineage: Bacteria > Bacillota_I > Bacilli_A > RF39 > UBA660 > CALVVX01. The sequence goes on from CALVSZ010000005.1 coordinate 23,450, forward strand.
TCCATCATCAAATGTAAGTGCTATCATCTTTTTATTTATATCAATATAATCACTTTGATAATTACTATTACTTATATTATTAACAACTTCTTTTATAGTAATATAATCATCATTTATATTAAAGACGATGCTATCCATATTTACTTTATTATTTATATTTAAATATTCATAAAATATAATTTCATTACTAATATCATAATCATAATCTAAATACATATAACTATAATTACTAGCATTATATTTAAAATTTGTAATAGCATCGTCTATATAGTCTTTTATTTTTTTATCTATATCTTCATTATTAAAATATGGGTAATCAACATTTATAAAATAGCTATCAGTATTCACATAATATTTTTTATTAACAATTCTATTATCATTAGTAAAAAAAATTATTAGAACAATACTGAAAATTCCTATTATAATAAATATCTTTTTCATAGACTCACCCATTTAAATATATTTATTATAATTATATTTATTAATATTTTATATCATAACCATTAAATTCAACATTAAGAAATTTTTTAGAAGATAAGAAATCACACATATGAACAAATCTTTCTAGTTCATTTTTAGGCTTTGGTAATACTTCCTTTTTATTATAACTATCATATGTCCATTGCCCCATATGGCTTTCAATCATACTACAAAGTTTACGCATATCATCAGTTCCCATTTTTAATTTTTTAGCATTTTCCATAATATGCTTAGATATAATAAGCGGATGATCAAATCTTGTATATTCTTCTTTAGGGTCCCCTGACTTAAATCCGTCATGAAGTATTAAAGCCATAATTATTAAATCTTTTTCATTATCACTAAATTTAGAACCAATGCTGTCATTTGCAAGTAATTCATGGGCAATTCTAACAGCAACTTTAGTGTGTTTTAAAAGTCCGTGATTAGTACTGGCAAATTTAGGATGGTATTTTCCTGTAGAAGATGCTGGTATTTCAAAGAAATAATCCGGCAATATATTTATTAATGTTTTTATATCTTCTTTATTGTTATTATCTTTTATATAAGTAATTTCTTTATTAAAATATTCTATCTTATTCATTATATCCCCTTTCTTATTTATCTTTCTTTAACATAAATATCTAATTTATTATAAGGTATTTCAATTTTATGTTTGTCTAAATTTTCTTTTATTAATTTTAATACTTTTCTTTTTACTCCAATATAAGTCATTGGTTTACATTCAATTAATATACTATATACGACTGATGAATCACTTAGAGAAGATACTCCTAAAAGTTCAACTTCACCACATACATTCTCTATACTTTTAATATCATCAAACATAGCTTCTAATATACTTTCTAACTTATCAATATTAGTATTATAACTAACATTAATATCAAGTACTAATTTAGAATTAGCAGCGCTATAATTAATTACTTCGGTAAAAGCACTATTAGATATAGTAAGAATTTCTCCAGTATATGCTTTTATTTTGGTATCTTTTAGTCCAGCTTCAATTACTTCTCCAGTAAATCCATTAATCTTTACAGTATCTCCAACGGCATATGCTTCATTAAATATATTAAAAATACCTGCTAGAAAGTCTTTAGCTATATCTTGACAAGCAAGACCAAGTACTACTCCTACTACTCCTAAAGATGCTATAACACTAGTAGTATCTACTCCATACACACTAAGTATAGCAAGTATTACGATAATTGCAATAAAATACTTAATTAAGTTTTTAACTACTGATATTATTGTTATTCGCTTCTTATCATTTTTAGCATTCATTTTAAATTTAAACTTACTAAATTTATTAATAGAACCTGCTATTATTCCATATAATATAATTCCTACTATTATATATATAATAGGCAAATAAAATTGTTTTGAACATAAAAAATCTAACATTTAATCAATCCTTCCTAAAAGCATTATATATTTAATAATCATCCATGTCAATAAAATAAATATATATTTAAAAGAAAATTGTGGTATAATGAAAAAGATAGAATTTATTAAGAAGGATGGTTTAGATAATATGATAAAAATTTATGAAGTTATTGATAAAAAACTAACAAGTACTGATACTATTAAAATAAAAAGTTGGATTGATTTAGTAAATCCCAAAACTAGTGAAATAAAAGAAGTAGTTGATAAAACAGGAATTAATAAAGAAATAATTGAAAAATTATTAGATGAAGAAGAATTACCAAGAATTGAAAAAAGAAGTGAGGAGACTGTTATTATTTTAGATACCCCACACTTAGTTGACAATAGTTTAAAACACAAATATAGAACTAATCCTTTAGGTATTATAATTAGTGAGAAAGGATATTTAATTACAGTATCTTTAAATGAGCAACCTTTTCTAGATTATTTTAGAAATACTGATATAGAAAACTTCAAAGGAAAAAATAAAAGTAATTTTATTTTACAAATATTTATTATGGTCGCAGGTATTTATCAAAAAGAATTAAGTAGCATTAATGAATATATTAATAGTAAAGAAAAAATATTACTTAAATCTACTAATAATAAAGAATTAGTTAATTTACTTGATATTGAGAAAACACTAGTATATTTTATAACATCATTAAATTATAATGAAACAGCTTTAGAAAAGATTGCTAAAGGTAATATTATTTTGTTAGAGAAAGAAGAAGAAGAACTATTAACAGATGCCTTAATTGAAACAAAACAAGCTATTGAAATGGCATCTATTTATAGGGAAATATTATCTAGTACAACAGATACTTATGCTACTATTATTTCCAATAATTTAAATGATATTATGAAATTTTTAGCAGGAATTACTATCGTTTGTTCAGTACCTACAATGTTGGCATCTTTTATTGGAATGAATGTACCTCTTGGAATTATTGGTAGATCTCCATTTAGTTTTGCTATGATTATAGTTATTTCCGTAATACTTTCTTTAATAATTGCTTATATTTTAAGAAAGAAAAATTTATTATAAATAGAACTAATCATTAAATATTTAATATAATGTATATGATTAAATATTTTAGAAAGGGTGTTATTAATGATTGATAAATTAATTGGAAATACACCACTTATAAAGATTACATATCGCTATTGTGGACAAATTAAAAGCATCTATGCTAAATTAGAAAGTTTTAATTATACAGGAAGTATTAAAGATCGTGTTGTGTATCATATTATAAAAAAATCTAAGGAATTAAACTTACTTAAAGATAATATGCCCATTGTGGAAGCAACTAGTGGTAATACTGGTATATCCCTAGCTGCTATTGGAGCATATTTTAAGCATCAGGTTCATATTTTTATTCCTGATTGGGTAAGTAAAGAAAGAATTGCAATAATGAGATTATATGGTGCTAATGTATACTTAGTTAGTAAAGAAGAAGGAGGATTTAAAGAAGCTATTAAAAGAAGTGAAGAATTTGCTAAAAAGATTAATGGTTTCTTACTAAGGCAGTTTGAAAATCCATTAAATATAGAGGCACATTATTTAACTACTGCTAAAGAGATTATTGATAGCATACCTAATATAGATACTTTTGTAAGTGGAATTGGTACTGGTGGTACTTTAATGGGAGTAGCTAAGAGATTAAAAGAATATAATAGTAATATTAATATAGTTTGCCTTGAACCAGATAAAATGCCATTATTAAGTAAAGGTATGATATATGGTGGTCATAAAATAGAAGGAATTGGTGATGATTTTATTCCCAAAATAGTGGATAGAAAATTAATTAATAGAACTATTCTTATAAATGATGATGATACTATTAATATGAGTAGACTATTTGCTAAGAAATTAGGATTAGGTATAGGTATATCTAGTGGAGCTAATTTCATAGCTAGTGTATTAGCTGGAGGTAATTGTACAGCAACCATTTTTGTAGATGATTTAAAAAAATATTTATCTACTGATTTAAGTAAAGATATAGATAATAATCCAGAATTTATATCTAATCAAATTGAACTTATAGATATAGAAAAACAACATTGATGTTTTATTCAGTGTTGTTTTTTATTATATTTAAAAATTATATTTTTTTATTAGTTATATATTTTTGATTTTTTGCTGTTATGCTATTTTTGTTTGTATATTCTAATTTATTTTCAACAATTAATTTTTTTATTATATTTGAAGATATATATTGCCTAGATTTAATATTTAACATATTCATTATTTCTTTCATACTCTTAGGTTCTAGACAAAAATCCAATACCTTTTGCTTATATAAATCTATTTTTTGTTGTCCACTTTGTTGTCCACTTTGTTGTCCACTTTGTTGTCCACTTTGTGATATGCTTTTAGCTAATTCTACATTTCTAAATATTACTTTAAAACTTCCTCTTTCCTCAATAAATTCTGGCAATGGCAAATTATATTTTTTCATTTCTCTTCTCATTGTTGGTATACCTGAATGTCTATTTTCTATTACAGAACCTTTTTCTTCTAATATTCTTACAATAGTAGGATTTCTTACCTCCATAACTGCATCAGTACCTAATTTTTCTAATTTGTTTGTACCATACAGTTGTCCTGGATTAATGACTTCAATTCTATCTTCATACATATATACTGAAATATAAGCATTTTCCGTTTGGAAACTATAATCTCGGTGAATTAATGCATTAGCAACAGCTTCTCTCAAGGCTTCTAAAGGATACTCTGTTTTATTTATTCGTTTACCGTTTGAATCAATAATAACACTTGTTTTCATATTTCGAATCAAAAAATTCATAGTTCCCTCTAACATTTCTTCAATAGTACCTTCAATTCTTTTATTATCAATAAATCGTTCCCCATATTCACCAATATCGCCTATGTTAACCCCCGGAATTACCGCACATGCTATAAATAATTGTGGGTAAAAACTTTGTGGAAATTCTCCAAAAATTAATATACCTGCTAATGTAGGATATATGTCATTAGCCATAATTCCAGATAATTTAAGACTTTTTTCATAAGAATTTTTCGAAAAATTAGGTTTATTAATTTTTACTCTATTTATATATTTTTTTAATTCTTCTTCATTTAAGTCAGATAACATTGCTCTTTTATTAGGTCTTGTATCTTCTATTATATGGTCGTTATAACTTTGTAATGCATATATTTCATAATCAGTCATCAAATCATCTCTATCGCCATTTCTAATATAAGAACCATTTTTTAATCCTTTAGGTTTGTAATAGCATGGTTTTTTATTAGGAGAAAGTTCATCAATTTTAACTGCTAATATATTTTTCCCTTCAAATTCTAAAGGTAATATGTCCGGCCTAACTTCAGGATTCATGGAATCAGTGCATAAAGAAGTTATTTTCATTTGTAAATCCTTTACATCATATACACCCTCAGTTATAAAATTTTTATCTTCATTTATGCCAAATATAATAATACCACCACGTTTATTTGAAAAACTAGAAAATGTATCATAACATTTTTTAGGGAATCCATTAAGTGCTGTTTTTGTTTCGATTTTATTAGTTTCTGTATTAAATTTCCTTACATATTTTATAGCATCAATTACTTCTTTAACTTCCACATAATCACCACCTATAATTAGTATACTATACTTTTTATGTTTTAACCACTATTTAATATTTACGTTTGGATTTTCTACAAATTTCCTTAATTACTTTGCAATTTTTTTAATCTATTAATTTGCCTATTTAACAATATACATAATTTATTTATTCTAGAATCTGAAAAATTAGTTAAATATTGATATTTATGTAATAATAAATCAAACCATTCTACAATTCCATCTAATTTAGATAAATCAATTCTTTTTATATTTTTTACAATAGTTATTATTTCTTCAAAAGGTTTTACTTCATAAAATAACCTTCCTTCTCCAGAAACATGAAGTTCTTCTTCATCATAATATTCTATATTAAGGCTTTGACCATTATCAAATATTGGTGCAACATCAATCCACTTTAATGTATTTATATCTCTAATAATACCAAAATTATTTAAGTGTCTATCTTCATTCATAATTAAAAAATCTAATATAAACATATTCTCTAACTTAATTCTAGCATCTTTTATTCCATGATTTTCTAATACATTAATATATTCTTCATAATCATTAATATCATTATGCCTTTTCATATCACTTCTAATTTGATGACAAGTAATTAACTCAGTATCTTTGTTTATAAAACAAGGGCATTTGGATACGACTATATCTTTATAAGTATCAATGCTATATTCCACATGATTAAATCCTAAGCGAGCACATATTTCACTTGCTAATACTTCGTTAAAGGGTTGTAATAATTCATTCTTGTATCCACCCTTAAGTAAATATCTAGTACCGTTTTCTATTATCCAGGCTTTTTTTAACATCCCATCAGTAGTATTATTAGGGGTCCTTAAAGCTTTATCATTAGTTATTGTTTTACTATTTTTAGATAAAGATGCTTCCATAAATTCTGTATACTCAAAATCATTATCAAAAAAATTTATATCATCATAACATATATCTAGATTATATGGTTTTAACCAATACTGATCTGATAAAGATAAACCAAATGCTTTATCTAATAATTCACTAGGAGTACTTATATTTAATCTATGCAACAATAAATCTAATTTATCTCTCCATAATGGTATTCCTCTTCCTTTAAACCAATCATTTAAAACTTTAATTATATCTTCTTTATTTTTATTAATAATAAGGGGAACATAATCAATATTTTTTATTTCATATATTTTACTAAATACTCCTAAATTATCTAAGTATTCAGATACAAGAACCTCAGTATTTTTATTCATTAATATACATTTCATAATATAATCACCATACACTTATTATATAAAATATAGAAAAATTTTACAATGATTCATAATATATATTTTATTTAATAAATCTAATTAATACTTGATTAGATAAATATATATATTTACTATCTATATACATATTATCATTATCTATAATTAATATTTTATTATTAATTAAATCATCAATATCAAATACTTCTCTAATATCTTTTTTATATTTATTATAAAACTTACTTATACTTACCCCTTTTATCTTTCTAAGACCTAATATCATATCATTAGACATATTAGTATTCATATCTTCATATTCTCTATTACTTATATATATTCCCTTATTATATTTACTTATATTTTTAGTATTACTAATGCGATAATTATCTATATAACTAACACTCCCTAGTCCAAATCCATAATAAGAGCCATTATCCCAATAATTAATATTATGAATACTAGAATATCCCTCTTTAGCATAATTACTAATTTCATAATGAATATAACCATTACTAGTTAATTTATTTTCTATATATTTATACATTTCATATTCAATATCTTCATCGATATTTTGATAATTATTTATTTTAAGTAAAGTATTATCTTCGATAATTAATGAATAACAAGATATATGGGGAATATCTATACTTAAGAAATAATCAATATCTTTTTTTACTATATCAATATTGTCATTAACACCGTATATTAAATCAATATTTATATTATTAATATTATTATTTTTTAAATTATTAATAACATTATATACTTCTTTATATGTATGAGATCTATTTAATATAGTAAGTATTTCTTTATTAAAACTTTGAACTCCAAGACTAACTCTATTTACTCCATTATCTTTAAATAATTTAATTTTATTAATATCTAAATTATTAACATTACATTCAATAGTAAATTCATAATTACTATCTAATTTAAATATTTTTATTATGTTAAATAACCTTTCTAATTCCTGATATGATAAAGAAGAAGGAGTTCCTCCCCCAATATATATAGATTTAATAAGTTCGTTTTTATATCTACAATTTATTTCTTTTTCTAGATTATCTAAATAATTATTTATATATTTATTATTATAAAGTATCTTACAGAAATCACAATAAGAACAAATACAATCACAAAAAGGTATATGAATATATATATACATAATATCACTTCCATAAATTTATATATAAATTTCATATTAAAAATATAACACCGAAGTATATTCGGTGTTTACCATTAAAATAGAGTAAACTTTGAGTACCAATCAATGTCTCTTTCATAATATCATATTTTTTATTAGAATACAATACCTAATATTTAATCCACAAGGCTTACCTAGAGGAG
>CALVSZ010000006.1 GCA_944359705.1 uncultured Bacilli bacterium
TAGATACTTTATAATAGGACATTTTGTTTTATAAATACTTATGAAAAAAGCGGACATTTTGTTTTATTAATCACATATAATAAAAATATATTAGACAAAACCCTTAATTTATGCTATAATCTTTCCTTGGGTGAGAAGAAGTATGAAAAAAACAAAAATAATATGTAGTATAGGTCCTGCTAGTTGTAATGTTGACGTTATGACTAAAATGGTTAATGCCGGAATGAATGTTGCAAGAATTAATTTTTCACATGCAACTGATGAAGAAAAAGTAAATGTCGTAGAAACAGTTAAAGAAGTAAGAAAGAATACTGGTAAGTATATTGGTATATTATATGATACTAAAGGACCAGAATTTAGAAATGGTATGTTAGAAAATGATGAAATAACATTAACTGAAGGTAAAACTATTAGAATAGTTAAAGAAAATGTATTAGGTAATGAAGAGAGATTTTCTGTTAATCATCCTAGTGCTATTGATAGCTTAAATATCGGAAATGTTATTCTTCTAGAAAATGGTCTTATGAAAATTGAAGTTATATCTAAAGAACAAGATGGTATAACTTGTAAAGTTATAAATGGTGGAGTACTTGGAAATAAGAAGAGTCTAAGTGTACCTGGAGTACACTTAGATATTCCATTTATAAGTGTTGATGATTATAATGATATCGTTTATGCTTGCAAGCATGATGGAAACTTTTTAGCATTATCTTTTGTATCTACTAAAGAAGATGTGTTAGAAGTAAGAAAAATACTTAAAGATTATAATAGAGAAGACTTAAAATTAATTGCTAAGATAGAAAGTACGACTGGTGTTGAAAACTTAGAATCAATACTTGAAGTAAGTGATGGTGTTATGGTAGCAAGAGGAGACTTAGGCGTAGAAGTCCCAATGGAAGAATTACCAATAACACAGATGAATATTATTCGTAAATGTCGTGAAAATGGTAAAATTGCTATTGTAGCTACTGAAATGCTTGAATCTATGAAGAAAAATATGCGACCAACTAGAGCAGAAGTAAGTGATATTGCTAATGCAGTATTATCAGGAACTGATGCCGTTATGTTAAGTGGGGAAACCACTACTGGTAAGTATCCGGTTGAAGCAGTAAGATATATGGCAAGTATATGTGAGACTAATGAAAAATATTTTGATTATGAAGAAAAAATAAATGCTCATTATGCTAAAGATATACCATCAACAGTAGCAGCTTCAATAGATGCAGCTACTAATACACTTGATGTAAAAGCAATAGTAGCAGCCACATTAAGTGGATACACTGCAAGAAAGATAAGTAATTTAAGACCAAATTCCCTTATTTTAGCAGCTTGTCCAAACGAGAGTGTGGCATATAGTCTAGCACTTAATTTTGGGGTATATCCAACAATAATACCAATCGAAAAAACTACTGATAAATTATTAGATGACTGCATAGATAAAGCAAAAGAAACATTTAATTTAAATAAAGGTGATATTGTAATATTATCTGGAGGTATTCCATTAGAGAAAAAAGTAAGTGTTACTAATTTTATGAAAATAGAAGAAATTAAATAAAAAGACTTGTAAAAGTATAAAATTTAATGTATTATTAAATTGTACCTAATTCTTGGTACTACGTACTCCTTACGTATTACTATGAAATAGGAGTCAAATAATTAAAAGGAGGTAAATAACATGGCTTTAAGTAAAATAGAAAAAGAAAAAATTATTAAAGAATTTGCTAGGGATGAAAAAGATACAGGTTCTTCAGAAGTACAAATAGCAATATTAACTTCAGAAATAAATGAATTAACAGAACATTTAAAAAATCATCCACAAGATAAACATTCTAAACGTGGACTTTTAATGAAAGTCGGAAAAAGAAGAAGTTTACTTAACTACTTAATTGAAACAGATGTTAAAAAATATCGTGAAGTAGTAGCTAAGTTAGGACTTAGAAAATAAATTTGAAATGATAGGCACTCTTTTTTGAGTGCCTTTATTTTTAGAAAAGAGGTAAATATGGAAACAGAGAAAAAAGTATTTAAATTAGATTTTAGGGGAAGAGAAATAATTGTTGAAACAGGACAACTTGCAAAGCAAGCATCAGGTTCAGTACTTGTAAGATATGGAGATACAGCTGTACTTTCTACTAGTGTTATGAGTAAAAATGCTAGTACTGCCGATTTTTTCCCACTTACAATTAATTATCAAGAAAAATTATATTCTGTAGGAAAAATTCCTGGAGGATTTATTAAAAGAGAAGGTAAACCAACTGATCAAGCAACATTAGCATCCCGTCTTATTGATAGACCAATTAGACCTTTATTTGCCGAAGGTTTTAGAAACGAAGTACAAGTTATTAGTACAGTATTATCAGTAGACCAAGATAATACACCAGAAATGACTGCACTTTTAGGTTCATCACTTGCACTATGCATAAGTGAAATACCATTTGATGGACCAGTCGCAGGAGTTATCGTTGGTAGACTTAATGGAGAATTTATTATAAATCCAAAAGCCGAAGAAACTGAACTTTGTGATATTATCCTAAATGTTGCAGGTACGAAAGATGCAATCAACATGGTTGAGTCTGGAAGTAGGGAAGTAAGTGAAGAAGATATGGTTGATGCAATCATGTTTGGACATGAGGCTATAAAAGAATTAATTAGTTTTGAAGAAGAAATAATTAAAAGTGTAGGTAAAGAAAAAATCGAAGTAGAACTTGTTAAACTTGATGAAAATTTAGTTAAAGAAGTAGAAGAATTTGCCACTTCTAAAATGTTAGAAGCAATTCAAATTAAAGATAAGATTGAAAAATATGCTGCGATTGATAAAGTAAAAGAAGATAGTATCGAAGAGTTTACTAAGAGATATGAAAATGATGAAAATATGGATGGTATACTAAAAGATGTTAGCAAAATAGTAGATAATATAGAGGCTTCTGAAGTAAGAAGATTAATAACCGAAGAGCATATTAGACCTGATGGAAGGGCAATGGATGAAATAAGACCGCTTTCTGCGGAAGTAGATTTACTTGCAAGAACTCATGGTTCAGCATTATTTACAAGGGGACAAACACAAGTATTATCAGTTACTACTTTAGGTGCACTTGGAGAACATCAAATATTAGATGGACTTGGAATAGAAGACGAAAAAAGATTTATGCATCACTATAACTTCCCAGCATTCTCAGTTGGAGAAACAGGAAGATATGGTGCGCCAGGAAGAAGAGAAATTGGACATGGTGCACTAGGAGAAAGAGCATTATCACAAGTAATTCCATCTGAAGAAGAATTTCCTTATACAATAAGAGTAGTATCAGAAGTACTTGAAAGTAATGGCTCATCTTCTCAAGCAAGTATTTGTGCTGGATGTATGTCTTTAATGGCAGCAGGTGTTCCAATTAAAGCACCAGTTGCAGGTATTGCAATGGGACTTATTACTAAGGATGATAAATATACAATTTTAACAGATATTCAAGGACTTGAAGATCATATGGGAGATATGGACTTTAAAGTAGCAGGTACAAGACAAGGTATTTGTGCAATGCAAATGGATATCAAAATTAAAGGTGTTACTAAACAAATTTTAAGTGAAGCCTTAGCGCAAGCTAAAAAAGCAAGAATGCAAATATTAGATGTTATGGAAGGTGCAATAAAAGAACCTAGAAAAGAACTTAGTAAATATGCACCAAAAATAGCGCAAATTCATATTAATCCAGAAAAAATTAAAGATGTAATTGGTCGTGGAGGAGATATGATTACTAAAATTATCTTAGACTGTTCTAATGTTAAATCAGTAAATGATAAAGATGCTGTTAAAGTAGATATCGAAGATGATGGAAGAGTAATCGTATACCATTCAAATCAAGAAATAATTGATAAAACAATTAGTATGATTGAAGACGTTGCAAGAGAAGTAGAAATTGGTAAAATATATACTTGTAAAGTAGTAGATATTCATGATTTTGGAGTATTCGTAGAACTATGGCCTGGATGTGAAGGACTTATCCACGTATCACAACTAGATAATAAGAGAGTAGAAAAACCATCTGATATTGTTAAAGTAGGAGACGAAATAGTGGCTATTGCAACCGGGTATGATAAAAAAGGCAAATTAAATTTATCTAGAAAAGATTTACTTAAAAAAGATAAAAAAGATTAGTAAAAATATTACTAAAACATATATTTAAATAGGTGATATAATGAAGAATATAGTTAAATCTATTGGACTTATTACCTTAATATGTTTTAGTTTTTTTTATACAGAAAAAGTAATTGATGTAGTTAATGAACAAGATGATATAATGATTAAAATAAAAGAAGTAAAAGATAATTATAAAATAGATAGTGTGGATGCTACTATTTCTGAAAATACAATTGTTACAGGAATTAATGGACGTGAAGTTGATATAGAAAAGAGCTATCAAAATATGAAGCAAATAGGAATTTTTAATGAAAATTATTTTATATACAAAGAAGTCCCTCCTAAAAATAAATTAGAAGATAATTATGATAAATATATAATAAATGGAAATTTAACTAAAAAATATATATCTTTAATTTTTATTATAAATAGTGATAGAGATTTGGAAAATATTTTAAATAATATTGATAGTAAAGTTAATTTAAATTTATTTATTGATTACGAAGTGTTGTTAAACAATTTAGATAAATTAAAAAAGACTAATTATAATATTTATTCTTATGGAAAAGGTGGTAAGTATGATAATGATATTTTAAAGTTATCTAACAATGTCATCGAAAGAAATTTTAATAAATCTCTATATTGTATTGAAAAAGAGAACAATGCTCTTAAAGTATGCTCTAATAATAAGATGCATACGATAAAGGGTATATATTTATCTAACGCTTATAATGAAATAAAAAAAGTAATAAATAAAAATAATATTATTGTTATAAATAATGATTATAAGAATATTAAAGAATTTGATTATTTAATTAATTATATTAATAGTAAAGGCTATAAAATTGAATCTTTAGAAAATTTGTTATCGGAAAATTTAGCATAATATAATTGACTTTCCTATAAATAATGATATAATAATTAGAAGTTAAAGGGGGAAGGAAAATGGATTATATTGATGATGAAGAATTAGAAGAAGAATATGAAGATGATGATGAAGTAATTGAAGGATTAGAAAGAGAGTTTACCACTGATGTAGAGGGAAATTTAGAAAACTTAAGAGAAATTTCTATAAGAATTAAAGAGCTGACAGATAAAATTATATCTTATGAGAAAAAAGGAATTTTTTATGGAAAAATAAAGGAAGTTATAATTTACAAATATCAAAAACTATTAGAAGAAGAGCATAAGATATATGTTAATTTAGACGAAGTGGAAGTAGAAGAATTAATTAATTATATAGGACTTAATGATTTTGAAGAATTTATGTTTGATTATTTTGAAGTAGTTTGTATATTTGAAACAAAACTAGTTGATCAACGAATATTTCGTAAATTAGCTAATATTTCCTTAACTAAAGAATTTAATTATTATATAGATGCTATACGTGATAGTAGTTTTGATAGTTTAGATAAGGTAACTTATGACCATTGTAAAAATGAAATAGTATCAAATTATATTTGTGATGATGTTGAAATTATTTACTTAAAGATATTAGATTTATTAATTAATAGAGATGAAAATAAAGATATTCATAATCGTATTAATGAAATGAAATATTATTTATTATATGTAAGTGATTATATAGAGAAAATATATATTAATAATCAAATGACTTTTGAAGAAAATACTTGTTTAAGTTCAAAGTTTTGTCAAAATTTGTTTAATATCCCAGACAGTAAATTTAATAGAACTGTAGAAGACTTTATGGAATTATTATTAAAAAATAGTTTTAGCAGTCATGTTAGCTTTCCTACTTGGAGTAGTGAAGATTCTGGTAAAAGTTCAAAACGCGATATGAAATATTGTATGCTTGTTTCAAAATTATTTATATATAGTGGATTAGCATTTTTAGAAATTAATGGGTTAAATCCAGATGAAACGTATCGAAACGTTTTTAATGGTATTATTAAAGGATTAAAGTTGTGTGATACAGAACATCAAAAAATAATTGAAGATATGTTAAAGGAATATAAAGAATATAGTGAAGATTTTTATACAATAAGTTTAAAGAAAAAAAGTAGATAAATATATTTATTTTCTAAATAATTTGTGTTAAAATCATTATTATGAAGGAGAATTATATGGAAAATATTTTAGAAGAAGTAGAATTAAAGATGAATATGGCAATTGAATCTTTAGAAAAAAGATTCATTAATGTAAGAGCAGGAAGAGCAAACCCTTCTATGCTTGATGGGGTTATGGTTGAATATTATGGAGTGCCTACTCCAATTAGACAACTTGCTAATATTTCTGTTCCGGAAGCTAGACAATTATCAATAAAACCATTTGATAAAAGTGCTCTAGGTGCAATTGAAAAATCGATATTTGAAGCTAATTTGGGAGTGACTCCTAATAATAATGGCGAAACAATATTTATTGTGATTCCAGCGCTAACAGAAGATAGAAGAAAAGAACTTGTAAAACAAGTTAAAGGTATGGCTGAAGAAGGCAAGATTGCTCTTAGAAATATAAGACAAGAAGGAAATACTGATATTAAGAAATTAGAACTTCCTGAAGATGAAGAAAAAAGAGGAAATGAAAAAGTTCAAGAATTAATTAATAAATATAATAAAATAATAGATGAAAAATTAAAAGAAAAAGAAGAGGAACTAATGACTATATAATGATATGGGGGAATTTGAATGTTAACAGAAGTAAGAAATATTTATAGACCTACTAGTGAAGAATTAGAATATTTTAAACAATTAGTTGGTAATAATGAAAAAGTATATGATTATTGCATAGCTAAAGGATTTGAAGAAGAGTTATGGAATTGCTATCAAATAAATAGATTTAATGAGGTTCCTATTTTGCTACTTGACCATTTAAGAACAATTAAAGAAGTTAATGTAGCAAGAGAATGGCGTAAAGCAGTAATTAGGATGTATCCAGAACTAATGACTTTTTACCGAGAATTATTAACAAAAGAGGAAAAAAATCTAATAATAGAAGAATTGGTAAAAACTTACGGGGCATCTTGTCAATTATTTGAACTTACAAATGTTATTGGTGAAAATATTTCCGATAAAGAATTTCAAAACTATTATAAAAAATTAGTATTTAATATTGATGTTTCCCCTAGATATCGTTTTGAGTATAGAACATATGGTGTTTATGATCGAATTAGTCCAAATGGAATAATTGATAATATTTTAAGTGGAAACTTTAATCCTAAAATAATAACAAATTTAACTACTTTATATAATGTATTATTAATTGACCCATTATTTATTACAAAATTGGGTGATGAAGAATATTTAAAATTGTTTGGAATAACACCAAGATTAAAATCTAAAGAAATATTTATGAATAAAAGATTTAGTTTATCTTCTTCAATTGATGCTTTTCTAAGTAGATATAAAATTGATAGTAATGTTTGGCAAAGAAATAATGATTTGCCTCTTACTGATGAAACTGTTAATGAAGAGTGCAAAAAATTAATAAGACAAAGATAAGGAAGTAGTAGTATTTACACTATAACTTTAAAGAGAACTTCGTAAGGTGAGAGGAAGTAAGTTATAAAATATGAATTCACCCTTTAGTTTTATCGTTAATCGCGTTAAGATTTAAGAGATAACTTAGGTTATAAAAAAGGTGGTACCGCGGCATTGTCGTCCTTTTATGGTATCATCTTTTTTTTTGGAGGTATGCATGGAAGAAGAGTTAAAATATAGAATAGATTATTTACTTAGATATATATCTAATGAAACGTTTATGAGTATTTTAAATAAGAAAAGTGATTATATATTAAAATTACTTGAAGATAATTATATAGATGTTGACTTGAATATTAAATATTTAGTAAAATACGGAATAACTAATATAGATAAAGTTGTTTATGATATGTTAGAAGAATTAACAGAATCACATAATAGTTTTATAAAAAAGATTAAAGAATACGAGAAAAAACTAACTAAAGAAGAAGTTATAATGATGCTAGAAAATGTATAGGGAGGAAAAGTATGAATAAGATAGAAGAAATTAAAAAATTAATAGAAGAGAAAATAAAGAATGTTAATTCATTACAAGAACTAAATGAACTAAAAGTAGAGTTTTTAGGAAAGAAAGGATTAATTACGGAAGTTAATTCAATGATAAGAGATATTCCAAACGAAGAAAAGAAAGAGTTTGGTATGAAAGTAAATGAGGTAAGGACTTTATTTAATACTAAATATGAAGAAATAAAAAATAGGTTAGAAGAAGAGAAAATAAATAAACAATTAGAAAGTGATGCCATTGATGTAACACTTCCTTCAACTAAAGTTAGTGTTGGGGCTCCTCATTCATTAGAAAAATTGATTGAAGAATTAGAAGAATTACTTATGTCAATGGGATATGATGTAGTAGAAGGACCAGAAGTAGAAAAAGATTTATATAACTTTGAGCTTTTGAATCTACCTAAGGGACATCCAGCAAGAGATGCTCAAGATACATTTTATATTAAAGATGATGAACTGCTACTTCGTAGTCAAACTTCCCCAGTACAAGTAAGAACAATGTTAGAGAATGTTGAGAAAAGCCCAATTAGAATTATTTGTCCTGGAAAAACATATCGAAGAGATGATGATGATGCCACTCACTCACATCAATTTACCCAAATGGAAGGTTTATTAGTAGATAAAGATATATCATTATCTGACTTAAAAGGAACATTTGATATTATTGCTAAACATTTATTTGGAGAAAAACGTGAAACAAGATTTAGACCATCTTTTTATCCATTCACCGAGCCTTCAGTAGAACTTGATATATCATGTTTTAACTGTGAAGGTAAGGGATGTAATATTTGTAAAGGAACTGGATGGATAACCGTCGGAGGAGCAGGTATGGTACATCCTAAAGTGCTTTCTAACTGTGGTTATGACCCTAAAGTTCATTCTGGTTTTGCATTTGGCTTTGGAATAGAAAGACTAGCGATGCTTAAGTATGGAATTACTGATATAAGAACATTCTATACGCCACAAGATATAAGAATTCTAGAACAATTTAACAGAAGGGATGTGTTATAATGATAAGCATGAATTGGGTTAAAGATTATGTTGATACTAAAGATATAGATTTAAAAGTACTTGCAGATAAAATAACTAAAACAGGAATAAATATTGAAAAAGTAGAAAATAAGAATATTGATAATTTAGTAATTGGACATGTATTAGAAGTATCAGCACATCCAGATTCTGATCACTTAAATGTATGTAGAGTTGACGTTGGAAGTGAAGTATTACAAATAATATGTGGAGCATCTAATGTAAGAAAAAATTTAAAAGTAATTGTGGCTCTTCCTGGGGCAATACTTCCAGGAGGTTTTGAAATAAAGAAAAGTAAAATTCGTGGAGTAGAATCAAATGGAATGATATGTGCTTTATTTGAACTAGGGCTAGAAGAAAAAACAGAAGAAACATATAATAAAGGAATATATGAACTAGATAGTAATGCTCCAGTTGGAGAAAATCCCATTAAATATTTAGGACTAGATGATACTATTTATACACTAGACTTGAATCCTAATAGATTTGATTGTAATAATCATATACCTTTTGCTTATGAAGTAGCAGCAGTATTAAATACTAAAGTAAATTTACCTAGTATAGATACTAAGCCAGTAAAAGATAATATTAAAGATCATTTTGAAATAAAAGTAGATACTGAGAACTGTCCTATGTATAATGCTAAAATGGTTACTAATGTTAAAGTTGGACCAAGCCCTGATTTTATCAAAAGAAGACTTGAAAATGCTGGTATGAGAAGTATTAATAATGTTGTAGATATTTCTAACTATGTAATGCTTGAGTATGGACAACCACTTCACTTCTTTGATAAAGATACTCTAGGGGATAAAATACTAGTTAGAATGGCTCATGATAACGAGAAAGTAATTACCTTAGATAATAAAGAGAGAGTCTTAAATAATGATGATATTGTAATTACTGATGGAGATAAAATAGTATGTATTGCCGGAGTTATGGGAGGACTTAATACAGAAGTAGAAGAAGATACTAAAAACATATTAATAGAAAGTGCTATATTTAATCCTTATAATGTAAGATATACTTCAATTAAATTAGATTTAAGAAGTGAAGCATCGCTTAGATACGAAAAAGGACTTAATTATGAATACTGTAATTTAGCTATTGAAAGAGCATGCCATTTGCTTGAAAAATACGCTGGAGGTACAGTATTAGAAGGTACTTTAACATATGATACAACTACAAAAAAAGAAAAAGTAGTAGAAGTATCTCTTGATGAAATTAATTTAATGTTAGGAATGACATTAAATAGTAGTGATGTTACAAGTTCACTTGATAGCCTAGGATTCACATACAAAATAGATAAAGATAAATTTATTGTAAAAATACCTAATAGAAGAGTAGATGTAGAAGAAAATAAGGCTGATATTATTGAAGAAGTAGGAAGAATATATGGATATGATAATATTAAAGCAACTCTACCTGTAGTTAGAACTAAAAAAGGTGAATATGCTCCAAAAACTAAATTTAGAAAAGACATATCTAAAAGATTAAGAGCATTAGGATTTAATGAAATTAGAACATATACATTAATTAGTGAAGAAGAAAATAATATGTTCAGATATAACTTTAATGATGAAATAAAACTTTTAAGGCCAATGAATATTGATAAGAGTATTGTAAGACAAAGCATAATGCCTAGTATGTTAAAAATGATAGAGTATAATATATCTAGAAAGAATAATGATGTTATGTTATATGAAATTGCTAATACTTATGATAATAGTTATGAAGAAGATACTAAGATTAGTTTTGGTATAACTGGTAATTTTATATCTAATTCATGGAATAAAAGTAATATAGAAGTAGATTATTATTTAGTTAAAGGATTAGTAGAAAATATCTTAGATTATTTAGGACTTAATAATAGATATACGTTTAAGTTATCAGATAACTTACCTAAAGAAATACATCCAAAAGTAAATAGTGAAATTATTATTGATAATGAGGTAGTAGGATACTTCGGTAAAGTTCATCCAAGTACAAGTAAAAATAATATTTATGTGTGTGAAATATCTTTAAATAAGTTATATAATAAGAAAGTAAGAGCAATCAAGTTTAAAGAATTAAATAAGTATCCGACAATAAATAAAGATTTAGCATTTATAGTGAGTGATAATATTACTAGTGAAGATATTACTAAAGTAATTAAAAAAGCAGGAGGAAGACTTCTTACCAATATAAATGTATTTGATCTATATAAAGGAGATAATATAGATAAAGGTAAGAAATCATTAGCGTTTAATCTTACTTTTGAAGACTATAACAAAACGCTTACGGAAGAAGAAGTAAATGTTGTATTTAATAAAATAATTAACGAAGTAGAAACTAAGTTAAAGGCTATTTTAAGGGATAAGTAATTTATCTCTTTTTTACAAAGTTATTTCATTAAAACGAAATAACTTTACAAAATATTTGTTTAGTAATATAATTAATACATGGAGGCGACATTTATGTTATTAAGAGAAAACTATTTGACTAAAATAAGGGGATTTTATAATTCTGATTTAGTAAAAATTTTAGTTGGGATAAGAAGATGTGGTAAATCTGTAATTTTAGAACAAATAATTAACGAAATAAAGACAAAATATAATGTTGATGAGACTCATATTATTAGTATTAATTTTGAATTTATTGAGTATGAAGAATTGAGAGATTATAAAAAATTAAATTTTTATATAAAAAGTAAAATTAAAGATAATAAAATTTATTATGTATTCTTAGATGAGATACAAAATGTAGATAAGTTTGAAGAAGTAGTAAATTCTTTGAGAGCATCTATTAAAAATATAAGTATTTTTATTACAGGATCAAATAGCAAAATGTTATCTGATGAATTATCTACAGTGCTTTCTGGAAGATATATTCTTTTTAATATTAACCCTTTATCATATAAAGAATATATTGAATTGACAAAAAAAGATGCATATAGTTTAGATAATTTTTGGGATTATGCTAAATGGGGTGGATTACCTAATAGGTGTGAATTTACAAATATTACAGACATAAAAAATTATCTTCATAGTGTATTTGATTCAATTATATTAAGAGATATTGTGAAAAGATTAAATTTACAAGATACAATATTATTTGATATGATTTTACAATATTTAATAGATACAATAGGTAGAGAGTTTTCTGCAGATAATATTATAAAGTATTTAGAAAAAGAATATAAAAAGATTTCTACTGATACTTTATATACTTATATTGATGCGTTATGTAGAGCATTAATTCTAAAAAAAGTTTATAGATATGATATTCATGGCAAAGGAATTTTAAAAACGTTAAATAAATACTATGTTACGGATTTGGGGATAGCTCAAATTAAAAATAATAATCCAGAATTTAAAAAATATATTGTTCTTGAAAATATTGTATATAACGAATTAATTATAAAAGGATATAATGTTTATATTGGTAAAACCAAAAATGGTGAAATAGACTTCTTAGCACAAAAAGATGGAATTACTAAATATATTCAAGTTACTTATTCTTTAGAAGAAAAAAACACTTTAGAAAGAGAATTTGGAGCTTTTAAGACTATAACTGATAAAAATCCTAAGTACGTTATATCACTGGATACAAAAGATTTTTCGAAAGATGATGTAAAGAATGTATATTTAATAGATTTTTTAATGGATACTGATTTTTAAAATAAAAGGATGTGGTAAATTGAAGGTAGCAATATATACCTTAGGGTGTAAAGTAAATATATATGAAAGTGAATATGTAATATCTTTGCTTAAAAAGAATAATTACGAAATAGTAGATTTTAATGATATTGCAGATATCTATATAATCAATACTTGTACGGTTACTAATGAAAGTGATAGAAAAAGCAGAAAGATTATTCGCGGGGCTAGGAGAAAAAATAATGATGCTATAATTGTAGTAATGGGATGTTATAGTCAAATAGGTAAAGAAGAAATTCCTGCAGACATAATATTAGGAAATAAAGATAAATCAAAAATTGTAGATATTATTAATGAATATATAGAAAATAAAAAACAAATAAAAAGAGTATATGATTTAAGTAATGTAAGTTTTGAAGATATGGAAATTGAAGGATTTGAAGAACATACAAGAGCATTCGTAAAAATACAAGACGGGTGCAATGCTTTTTGTGCTTACTGTATTATTCCTTATGCAAGAGGTAATATTAGAAGTAAAAAAGAAGAAGATGTAATTCGTGAAATTACAAATTTAGTTAATAAAGGATATAAAGAAATAGTTTTAACAGGT
This sequence comes from uncultured Bacilli bacterium, assembly GCA_944359705.1. Lineage (GTDB taxonomy): Bacteria > Bacillota_I > Bacilli_A > RF39 > UBA660 > CALVVX01. The sequence continues at coordinate 13,405 of CALVSZ010000006.1, forward strand.
ATTCATACAGGTAAATATGGTATGGATATAAATAGTAATTTAGAGACTTTGTTAAGGAAAATAGTAAAGATAGAGGGATTATATCGCATAAGGCTCTCATCAATTGAAATAAATGAAATAACTGATGGCATTCTTAACTTAATGAAAGAAAATAAAATTATTGCATCTCACTTACATATACCACTTCAATCAGGAAGTAATGAAATTTTAAAACTTATGAATAGAAGATATAATAAAGAATACTTCATTAATAGAATAGAAGAAATAAGAAAAGTAAGAGAAGATATATCTATAACTACTGATTTAATAGTAGGATTCCCAAATGAAGGTGAAGAAGAATTTAATGAAACAATGGATACCTTAAAGAAAATAGGATTTATGCACATACATACTTTCCCTTATTCTAAAAGAGATGGAACAAAAGCTGCAGGTATGGATAATCAAGTAGATGGAAATATCAAGAAAGAAAGAGTTAAAAAAGTAATAGAGTTATCTAATAAAATGGAAGAAGAATATTATAAAAATAGTATTGGTAAAATTTATGAAGGCGTTTCCGAAGTAAGACACGATGGTAAGGTAATAGTACATACGTCTAACTTTATTCCTGTTATATTAAATAGTAAAACGGGTAATAATGAAATAGTAAAAGTTAAAATAACAAATACTGATAAACTTAATGTTTATGGAGAAATAATAAAAAGGAACCTATTTTAAAAGTTCCTTTTTTAATAATTCAATATTGTTATTCATAATAGTTAAATAATTATCATTAGTATTAGTAACTCCACCATCTACGCTACGCATATCATTAATAGTTAAAAGTTCAATTTTATATTCATCAATTAGTGCTTTGGCGGTATTATTTGTTTCTTTATTAATTGAATATATGTATTTTATATTTCCATCACTAATTAATTTTTTAGCTTCATTAATCGTAGGTTCTGTTAGTTCATCATTTTCTTCTAAAGATATTACTTTAACATTATATTTTTCTAAAAATTTAAACAAATCATTATCTACGACTAAAACTTTATTTTGTGATTCTGATACAATTTGTTTTAAAGTAGCATCTAACTTGGATAATTCATATTTTAATTCTTCATAGTTGTTATCAATTTCTTCACTAAGGTATGGGTTAGTAATATAATTATTTAAACTATTTTTTAAATTTTGGGCCATCATTAAATAATTATAAGGATTAAGCCATAATTCATGAACATCATAGTCATAACTCATTCCCATTGATACATCTATTATTTTTAAATCTTCATTATTATTAATAAATTTAACGGCATAATCTCTATCAATATCTAAACTGTTAAATACAAATAAATCACTATTAGAGTATTCTTTTATTTTTTTATCAGATATTTCAAATTCATCTATATTAACACCATTAGGGAAAATACTATTTATTTTCGCATTATTGCCATATAAATAATCTATTAAAAAATTAATCGGATAAGATGTTGTATATATATTTATATCTTCCATTGTATCTCTTTTAAATAAACAACCACTAAGTATTACTAAAACTCCCCCAAATAATAAAATTTTTTTTATTAATTTCATTCTTTTCCTTCTTTCATTGGTACAGGATCATATCCGTATGTTCCTAGGGGATTACATTTAATAATTCTTTTTATAGCTAAATAACATCCTTTAAACGCTCCAAATCTATCAATAGCAATAATCGCATACTCTGAGCAAGTAGGGTAATGTCTACAATAATTATGAAATTCTCCAGGAATATTTTGATAAATCCTTATTAATTTAATCAATATTTTTTTCATATATACCTCAAATATAATTTTACATTATTTTTATTTTTTTGTCTATTAATTTATTGTAAAAATATAAAATCAATTGCCATTAATTTACAACTTAATATATAAGTGATATAATTAATTAGAAACAGGAGGAACTTATGAAAATTTTTGATAAATTTGAATTTAATCCCACTAATATTAATTTATATTTACAAGCGTTTACTCATACATCTTATAGTAATGAAAATCCTGGATATGCTAATTATGAGAGATTAGAATTTTTAGGAGATGCAGTACTTGAACTTATTATTAGTGATTATTTATATAAAGAAAGGCACTTAGAAGAAGGCATTATGACTAAAATGCGAGCAGGTTATGTTTGTGAGAATGCTCTTGCAACGTATGCTACTGATTTAAAGTTTGTTGATGATATTAAATTAGGAAGTGGAGAGGAAGCTAATAATACTATTTTAGCAGATGTATTTGAAGCTTTTGTAGCAGCTTTATATTTAGATCAAGGTTTTGAGTTTACAAAAAAATTAGTATTAGACATTATAATACCTTACATTAATAAAGGAATAGATTTCTTACAGGATTATAAATCTAATCTGCAAGAACTAGTTCAAACGGTAAAAAAAAGTGTTGTATATGAGATAATAGATGAGAAAGGACCAGCGCATAAAAAAGTTTTTACATGTCAAGTAAAAGTAGATGGTATTGTTATGGGAAAAGGTGTTGGTAATAGTAAAAAATTAGCAGAACAAGAAGCTGCTAAAAACGCTTTATCAAAACAAGCTAAATTAATTAAATAAATATAAAAATAATTGGTAATACTATTAATGGTGATTTGTATGAAAAAGTATTTACTAATTATTTTTATTTTTTTATGTATATTAATTATTGATAAAAAAACTACACCTGAAGATATTTTGGTGTTTAATTATAATAAAGATGAGTACTATGATACATACGAAATAACTTTTAATGATATTTCTTTGAGTAAATATAAAGAAATTTTTATAAATTTAGATATGGATAGTTATTTAATAAAAAAAATTAGTTTTTCTAATAATTATAATAATTATATTTTAAATGATGTTAATAATATATCAATAAAAAGTGGTAATTACAAAGACACAATGGAAGAATATATTGAAAAAATATGTGTAGTTCTTGGTAAATATGATTTAGAAGATGAAATAAGTAAAATAGTTACTGGTAATTTTAAAATAGATAAAATTTATATTTATACAACTTCTAATATTTATGAAGAAATAAAAAAAGAAAGCACTAAAACTTTCTAAATAATCCAATTGCTTTTCCTAGTATTGTAACATTTTTTAAAATAATAGGATTCATAAAATCATTTTCTGGTTGTAATCTAAAATAACCATTTTCTTTGTAAAAAGTTTTTAAAGTAACTTCATTATCATCATTTATAGCTACAACTTTATCACCATTTTTAGCAGTATTGCATTTTTCTACAATAACAATGTCTCCATCGAATATTCCAGCATTTATCATACTGTCTCCAGATACTTCTAGTGTAAACACTTCTTTTTGTTTAGGTATTAAATAAGTCGGCAATGGGAAGAACTCGTTTGGCATCTCTATTGCCTCGATTGGATTTCCAGCCGTAACTTTTCCTAAAAGAGGAACCGAAGTAATATTTTCATTTTGTGCTTCAAATTCATTTGGTACTAATAATTCAATTAGATGATTACCATGTTTACTCCTTTTTAGATATCCTTTATTAATAATGTTTTGTATATGAGCATGTACTGTAGCAGGAGACTTCAACTCTAAAGCTTGGGCTATTTGCCTAACTGAAGGTGGATATTTGTTTTCTGCTTGGAATTTTTTTATATAAGTTAATACTTCTTTTTGTTTACTTGTTAATTTGTTTTCTTCCATAATAGCTCCTTTCGTATATAATATTAACATATAATTTATCGAATGTCAAACAAATGTATGATTTTAGTTTAAAATAATTATATTTATTTACTTATACTAGATAATAATATATAATATTAACTAATTTTTAAATCATATATAACAAGAAATGGAGAAATTTATATGTTAGATATTTTTAATAAAATAAGAAAGAGAACTCATAAAAATAATACACATGAATTAATTAGTGTTGAAGACTTAGTAATATTACCTCCTAAAAGTAGTTTAAGTAATTTAGAATTAGAAAAGTTAAATACTTATAAAAAAGAAATTATAAATATTTTAAGTTCAAATAATGATTTAGAACTTGAAATAATGGTTAAACGATTACGTAATAATATTAATTTTACAACAGATATTTTATTTAATCATTTTCATTATGATGACTTTAGAACAAATTTTCGTTTTTTTAATGATGAATACAATTTGTCAAGAGACGAACAAGAAATAATATGCTTGAGATTAAAGTATCATCAGATGAAAATAGAAGAAAATTATAAAGAAACTATTCTAAGATTAATGGCATTAAAAGAATTAAATAATGAAAAAAAGTTTCTGTTTTTAAGGAGAATGGTAAATATATTTGAAAATGGAAAACTAAAGAGAAATGTATTAAATAATTCTATTGAAGATTTATTATATATAGTTATGTGTTCGAAAAATCAAAGAGAATCGTTATCATTAGAAATTAATGCTTATTTAAATAAAATAAGTGTTAATCCATATAGTAAAATGAATCCGGATTATTTTAATGATCTATGTAATATTGCTAAAAAAGTAATATCAGAAGTTTTATTAAAAATTAATGGGTTAGATGTAAGTGAACAAATAAAAATAGCTCTTATTTCTAACGAACTAGAGTATTATGTATATAATAATAAAGATAAATTTGAAGAAATTAAAGAAAGATTAAAAAAGTTAGGAAATATAACTAGTGATGATATTGAAGAAGAATTAAAAGAAATTGAACAATATTATTATTTATATGGAATATATGGATATAAAATAATAACTTATAAAGATTTAGAAGAACTATATAATGTGAAATTTTCTATTATAACTAGAAATATAAATAGTATTAATACTAGTATAATAAACGATAAGATGAATCACTTTGAAGTTATGCATTATATAGATATAGTAATGCAAAAGTTAGAAGCAATATTAAAAAATGAAAATAATACTATAAAAGAAATTTTTGGGGAAGATGACATTAATGCTATTAAAATATTAAAAGAAATATTTAAAACGGATGGAGAATATAACCAATGGGTTATTTTGAATAATCCTAATTATTTAGCATTATTATTATCTTTAGACAGTAAAGAGAGTTTTAATAGATTTTGGATGGAACAAAGAAGAGCAGTCGATAATATTAATACAGAACAGTTTGAGTTTGAAGATGTTTTATCACTAGATACTATATATAGTTTAAGTATTGATACTGGGAATTTAGATTCTTTTTGTAATAACAATTCACTAAAGGAACTATATTATTTAGCAGACATGCATAAAGAAGAATCTATATTTTATCAAATACCTGAAGGTATAACAAAAATTTCTAGAGAAAGTTTGGGTACTTTTTATGTTCACTATATAAAAGACTCTAATATATTTCACATAATAGAGAAAAAAGCACAAGGTAAAGTGTTGGTATTGCCTAAAAGTCTGAAGATTATAAATGGGAGGATTTTTACAAGAAACACAATAATTGGCATAATACTTAATGATGGATTAGAAACATTTGATTTTAAAATTTTACAAGAACAACGAATAAGCAGTATAAATATACCTAGTTCTGTTAAAAATTTAGAATTACCGATGGTTGCTAAACGTTATGATTATTTAGATGATTTTTTCCGAAAATTCCCGTTAACAAAAATATGTTTTTCTAACTATAATGAATCACATTTTTTAAAAGATGAAAGTAAAAAAGCTTTGTTTTTAAGGAGTATTAGCAACGATACTTATAATTTCTTTGCACATATATATTGCAATAATAGTGATGATGGTAATAAAATATATGATATTGATTATGTTGAAAAGGAAAAGAAGCCAAACACTGACCCATTTACTGACCCTTTTAGAGAATCGAGGTATAAAATAGCATTAAAATCTTCTATGTGTAATTTTTCTTATAGTGTTAAACCTAATGAATTTCACAAAAGTTATTCAATCCATACTGATTTAGATGAACTAAGACAAAATGTGGAAGATAAGAGGAAAATATTAAAAAAGTAAAAAAACAAACAAATGTTTATTTTTTTATTGACAACAAACAAATGTTTGTGATATAATAACACTGTAAGAAAGGTAGTGAGAAAATGATAGATATTTTAAGAAAAAATAAAGGAGTAATAATATTTTATATAGTTCTTGCTATAGCAACTTTAGTATTAGTTAACGATATAAAGATGGAAAATTTAAAAGAGACGAAAGAAGCGTTAACTTATATAAACAAATAAAATACATATCTAGGTTTTAATTCCCTGATATGTATTTCTTTTTACCATTTCTTTATCTATATCATTTAAAACACAAAATTTCTTTACTAACCACTTTGGTTCAATTAAAGATTCAGGATCCGGATCAGCAGTAATTCTATTTATTACTACTTTTTCATCTAATAGTTCTAACTGTTTTATAACAATATCAATATATTCTTCTTTAGACAAAATATGAAAATGTTTAGTTTTATATAACTCTTCTAATGGGGTATCTTTAATAATATTTAGCATATGTATTTTAATTCCCCATATACCTAATTTATTTATATATCTAACAGTATCTAACATCATATCTTCAGTTTCATAAGGAAGAGAATTTATAATATGAACAACAACTTTAATATTTCTTTCTTTTAATTTATAAACCATATCTTCAAATTCTTTTAAAGTATGACAACGATTAATTAATTTAGAAGTTTCTTCATGAATAGTTTGAAGCCCTAATTCAACAGTTAAAAAAGTTCTTTTATTAAGTTCTTCTAAATAGTCTAGACATTCATCACTAATAGCATCACATCTAGTAGCAATAGCTATTCCAATTACATTATCAAACTTTAATACTTTTTCATACTTTTCTTTTAATATATGAAGTGGGGCATAAGTATTACTTCTTGCTTGAAAATAAGCAATATACTTACTGTTAGGCCACTTTTTGTTGATAACATCTTTGACTTTATTAAACTGCACCTCTAACTCATCATTAATATTACCCCCAAATTCACCACTTCCAGTTTTAGAACAGTAAATACATCCACCGTATCCTTTAGTTCCATCGATATTGGGACAAGTAAACCCACCATTTAAACTAATTTTTACTACTTTTGAATTAAAGTTTGTTTTATAAAAATAGTTTAGCGTATGATATCTTTTATTATCTAATGTATATTTAAACATAATACCACCAGTAAATATTTTAACATAATATAAATAAATTTTAAAATATTTATCATAATAATAATGGTGGTTTTATGACTAAAACTTTAAAATATAATATATTTATTTTAATATCAACAATAGCTAGAAATATAATTGAAGTTTTTTCTAGTGTTTTTTTATACAAATTAGGATACAGTATTAAAGATATAATGTTATTTTATTTCTTATTATATTTTATATCAGCTTTTACTAATGTAATAAGCATTTATTTAATAAATAAAATTAATTATAAATATGTTTTAGTTATATCGTCCTTAATTTATAGTTATGCTTTTTATTTTTTAAATAATATGACTCCTAATTTATTCTCATTAATAATTTTTAGTATATTATTAGGACTTGGTAGTTATTCTTATCATTCGATTAGGCATTATATGGCGATTAAAGTAATTGATAAAAATAAACGGATAGATATAGGTAATATTTTAATTTTTACATACATTGCTTATATGATATCATCATATATAGGAGCTTTTATTTCTAATAGATTTGGATTAATATACGTAGTTATAATAATATTTATTTTATCTATTTTAGGAATAATTCCCCTTATAACGTTAGATAATTTAATTAATAGAGAAAAAATTAAATTTAATAATATAACATTTAATAAACATAAATTACTATTTTTTATATTTGAACAGTTTAAAGTAATCTTTTTAATTTTACAACCTTTATATTTATATTTGTATGTAGAAAAGAATATGGAATATATAGGATTATTTAATATAATTATGGGATTATCATCCATTATTTTTGTATATTTTTTTGTAAGAAAAATAAAAGTTAACAAATACTTTTGGCTACTTAATATAGTATTTTGTATTATTTTAATTTTAAAATTAAATATTAGTAATAATTTTATTATGTTAATGATAGCCTTTTTAGAAGGACTATTCTCTAGGATGTATGAAGTAGTATCAACGGAGAATTTATATGATATAAAAAATGGAAATGTTTCTAGTTATTTAATAATAGTAGAATTAATTTTTTGCTTTACTAATAGTATTTTATATTTAATTTTCTATATATTTAATATAAATATTAATATAATAATGTATATATGTATTGGGGGGATATTAATAAGCGGTTTTGTAAGATACAAAAATGCTTTTAAAATTAATTAAAATTTTGTATAATATAATTGGTGGTAATATGAAAATAAAAATAAAATATAATGGAGATAAATATATAAATGTAATAACGTCATTTATTTGCTGCTTATTTTTTATAGCAGTTTCTTTAGGATTTGTAAAGTTAGTTGAATACATATATAAATTTAAATTAGATGAAAAATATTATTTTGTAGGTATTTGTGTACTAGGTATATTATCGATAGTAATTACTCTAACTATATTTATAACTGATTTTATTGATCATAAAAAAAGAGAAAAAATAATGAAAAATGGTCAAAAGATGAGAGGACAATTAGTAAAATTTAATGAAGAATATATAAATAGTAGATTTTATTATTCAGTTGAAGTAGATTTTAATGGGTCAGTTAAAACTATAAAAAATATAAAGGGTACTTCTTTTGTAAGAAAAAAATGCCGTAATGGTGGATATGTTAGAAATGATGCATTATATGTTGATGTCTATATATTAGATAAAGATTATTATGTAGATTTTTCGACAATTAAGCAAGGAAAAGAATTTTAATGTTTTTGTGAAAACAAAGGCATTTTTTCTTTAATTTACTTTCAATATTAATAAAAATAGTATATAATTAAGTTGGTGATAATATGAAAAAGGTATTATTATGTATAATGGATGGAATAGGTTTAAGTGATAATAAGGAAGGTAATGCATTTTATAATGCGAAGACTCCTAATTATGATTACTTAATAAATAAGTATCCCAATTCAAAGTTAATTGCAAGTGGTGAAGCAGTAGGGCTTCCAGATGGACAAATGGGAAATTCTGAAGTAGGGCATACTAATATAGGAGCAGGTAGAATCGTATATCAATCATTAGAGTATATAAACAACCAAATAAAAACTAAAGAATTCTTTCAAAATAAAAAATTATTGGATATTATTAATTATGTCAAAAAGAATAAAAGCAATTTACACCTTATGGGGCTTTTGAGTGATGGAGGAATTCATTCTTCGATGAATCACTTATATGCTATATTAGATATGTGTAAAAGCAATAATTTAAAAAACGTTTATTTGCATGTTTTTACTGATGGAAGAGATACGATGCCTGATGATGGAATAAAGTATATAGAAAGACTTAATAAAAAAATATCTGAATTAGGTTTCGGGAAAATTGCAAGTGTGTCAGGACGCTTTTATGCAATGGATCGTGATAATAGATATGATAGAGTGAAACTAGCATATGATGCAATTGTTAATGCTAAGGGAAAAGAGTATAAGACTGCTATTAATTGTTGGCACCAAGAACAAGAGAAAGGAATAACAGATGAGTTTATTACGCCATCAGTAATAGATGGTGGGGTTAAGTTAAAAGAAAATGATGGTGTAATTGTGTTTAATTTCCGTCCTGATAGAATAAGAGAATTACCTAGTGCATTAACCAATAGTAATTTTAATGGATTTACAAGAGAGTTTATTCCTAATGTTAAATTAATAACAATGATGCCAGTTAGTGATGAAGTAATTTGCACAAACGCTTTTTCCCTTCCTAATTTAAAAAATACTTTAGGAGAATATATTTCTAATTTAGGATTAAAACAACTTAGAATAGCAGAAACAGAAAAATATGCCCATGTCACTTATTTCTTTGATGGTGGTATTGAAAAAGATTTAAAAGGATGTACAAGAAAGTTAATTCCATCTCCTAAAGTGTTAACTTATGATTTAAAGCCAGAAATGAGTGCTTTTGAAATTACTGATAATTTAATCGATGAAATTATTAAAGATAATCCAGATTTAATTATATTAAATTACGCTAATGGTGATATGGTAGGACATACTGGTAATTATGATGCTGCTGTTAAGGCGGTAGAGACCGTAGATAAGTGCTTAGGAAGTTTAATTAGTAAAGATGTGTTAAGTAAATATGTCGTTATGATAACAGCAGATCATGGAAATTGCGAAGAAATGATAACTGATGGTAAAATTAATACCAAGCACACTAGTAATTTAGTACCTTTAATAATAACTGATGAAAATATTAATTTAAAAAATGGCAAATTAGGAGATATTGCTCCCTCTATATTAGATATAATGGAAATACCTATTCCTAAAGAAATGACGGGAAATAGTTTGATTGAAAGGAGATAACTATGAAAAAAAATAGAAAGAAATTAATAATTATAGGAATTATTATCGTAGTTTTAATGGCAGTATTCTATGTGCTAAATAACAGATTTGGCATAACAAAGTATGCAGAAAATTTAAATATTGCATCTGATTCAAAAGAATTATTAGCAGTTGCTTTACTAAATAATATAGAAGAAGCAGAAACTAAGTACAAAATAGAAGATGTAAAAGTTTATGAATATAATGGCGATGAATTATATCTAATAATTCCTATATATAAAAATGTTAGTATTAATGTATATTCTGCGGTTATGGAAGAAGCAGATATTGTAAAAGATAAATTATTGTATACTACTAATAAACCATTTATATTAAAATGTAATATATCTGATATAATTCCTAATACGATAGTAGATATAAAACAAAATAATAAAATATATAATTATTCGCCAAGTCTTAATTTAAAAGATGGTAGTTTATATGTGAATGAGTATGTGGAGGATATAAGTTTTAAGGAAGAGGGTGCTCCTTAAAATAAGAGTAATAAAATTATGTGAAAATACAAAAACCAGATTTTATATTTTCATTTGATTGTATTAATTTGATTTAACTAAGGTGATACAATAGGTATGTGAATATAATTATATATAACAAATATTGAAATTTAAAAAAAATATACATAATAACAAATATTTAATTTAGAAGAGGTGTAAAATATGCAAGCAGTTATGTTAGCAGCTGGAAAAGGCTCAAGATTAGGAAAATATACAAAAGATAATACAAAATGTATGTTAGAAATTAACGGTAAAACGTTATTAGAAAGAACAATTGATGCATTGTGTAAGGCAAATATAAAAAAAATTATTTTAGTATTGGGATATAAAAAAAATAATGTAAAGCAATTTATAAAAGATAAAAAGTTAGATAAAAAGATAGAAATTATATATATTGATAACGATATGTATGAAAGTACTAATAATATTTATTCTTTATATTTAGCAAGAAATTATCTTATTGAAGATGATACTATTTTATTTGAATCTGATATTATATACAATGAAAATATTATTAAAAATTTAGTTGATGATAATAATAACAATGCAGCTGTATTAGCTAAATATGAACAATGGATGGACGGTACAGTAGTAGAATTAGATGATAACAATATAATAACAAAATTTATAGAAAAAAAAGACTTTGATTATAAAAAAGTAGATAGTTACTATAAAACTGTAAATATTTATAAGTTTAATAGAAAGTTTTCTGAAAGATTTTATGTTCCATTTTTGGAGTCGTATATGAAATCTTTTGGAAATAATGAGTATTATGAATTAGTTTTAAAGGTTATTACAGGATTCAAAGATGTTAATTTGTTTGGATATGTTCTATCGGATGAAACTTGGTATGAAATTGATGATGCACAAGATTTAGATATAGCCAAGGCATTATTTGCTGAAAATACTACTGAAAAATTAAAATTATTTAATAAACGATTTGGTGGATATTGGAGATTTAATAATCTTAAAGATTATTGTTATCTTGTTAATCCATATTTTCCTACTTCACAAATGTTAGAAAAAATGAAATATTTCTATAATGATCTTCTTATTAATTATCCATCAGGTCAAAAAGTACAAACTATATGTGCTTCTAGAATGTTTAATAACGTAAGTGAAAATAATGTTTTAATAGGTAATGGCGCAGCAGAGTTAATTAATAATCTAAAATATATCATAAAAGGTAAAATTTGTTTATCGATACCATCTTTTAATGAATATGTAAGATGTTTCCCGAATAATCAAATAGAATATATATATACAAATTTGGATGATTATCAATTGAATGTTGATAAGATGAAAGAAAAGTTAAACGATGTAGAAAGTTTAATAATAATATCTCCGGATAATCCTAGTGGCGATTGTTTGACTTATGACGAAATAATAGATTTATTAGATTATGCTAAAAATAACAATAAGCAAATTGTTTTTGATGAGTCTTTCATGGATTTTGCAAACGATAATTATTCGTTAATTGACGATGAAATACTTAATAAATATCCTAATTTAATTGTTATTAAAAGTATTAGTAAGTCTTATGGTGTTCCCGGACTTAGATTGGGAATTTTAGCAACCGGTAATCAAGAATATATAAAAATTCTGAAAGAAAGTTTACCAGTATGGAATATAAATTCATTTGGAGAGTATTTTTTACAAATAATACCTTTATATAAAAAAGATTATATTAGTGCTTGTGAAATGATAAAAACAGAAAGAAAGAGATTTTATAGTAAATTAAGTGAAATAAACCAACTAAAAGTTTATACTTCTCAAGCAAATTATTTTATGTGTAAATTAAAAAATGGACGAGCAAATGAATTAGCAGAGTTTTTATTAGAAAAGAAAAACATTTTAATAAAAGTATTAAATGGAAAAAACGGTTTTTCTGATGGTGAATATATTAGAATAGCAATAAAAAATTCAGAAGAAAATAAATATTTATTGAAAAGTATCAAAGAATTTTATAGTTAGTAATAACTATAATTTTTATTTTATGTGAAATTTCTGTCAATTTCTTTATAAATAAGAAAATATATGATAAAATATTAATAGTATTGGAAGTGTTATCATGAGTAAAAAAAATACATTATTTAAAAATACTATATATAAATCAATATTAAGTTTTGTTAATATTGTAATTCCTTTAATAATAGGACCATATATAGTAAGACTTTTAGATGTTGATTTATATGGAACATATAACAGAGTATATTCTGAATTTCAAATATTTTTAGCGTTTGCATCTTTTGGTGTATATAACTATGGAATAAGAGAAATAAGCAAAGTGCGAGATGATAAGAAAAAAGTATCACAACTGTTTAGTAATTTGTTTTTTATATCTTTACTTTCTAATTTATTAGTATTAATTATCTATGTAATATATAGTTTTTTAAATTCGAGTGGTATAGCTACTACTATATATTTAATTATGACAATTCAAATATTTGCTAATATTTTTTATGTTGAGTTTGTTAATGAAGCGCTTGAAAATTATAAATTTATAACGATTAAATCAGTAGTAGTTAAAATAATATATTTTATTTCTCTCTTATTATTAGTTAGAAAACCTGATGACATAGTAATTTATTCGATTATTATATGCTTAACAGTATTTTTAAATAATATTATAAGTTTTATTTATGCTAAAAATAAAATTGAGTTTGATTTTTCGGGGATTAAGATAAAAAAATATATAAAACCTTTAATAGCTGTTTTATTAATTACTAATATTGATTTATTATATAGTCAGTTGGATAGAGTAATGCTTGGAAAATATGTAAACGATGTATCTGTTACAGTATATTATATACCATATTATATTGTTTCTACATTGATTGCTATTCCATATTCAATTATTAATGTTTCTATTCCTAGATTATCATATCTATTAAAAAATGGTAGTAAAGGTGAGTATCAAGAAAAATTAAATAATTCAATATCATCACTATTATTTATAATTGTTCCAATTTGTTTAGGAGTTTTTGTTGTAGCAAAAGAAGTTATTTTGCTATATGCTGGCGATAAATATATAAGTGCAATTATCCCTTTAATGATTGCATGTATTATAAGATTATTTATAAGTTTAGAGTCTGTTATGAATAATTTAGTATTGTATCCGAATGATTTAGAAAATAGAATTGTAAAAATATCTTTAGGATGTGGTATTCTTAATTTAATATTAAATTATTTATTAGTATTATTTGATGTGTTTAATCCAAGTACAGCTTTAATTACAACGGGATTATCTGAATTATTAGTGTTTATACTCCATTATAGGTATAGTAAAAAAATATTAAAAATTAATGTAAATGTTTTTTCTAAAAACAATACTTTGTATATATTGTTAGGAATATTATTTATTCCAATATCTTTATTAGTTAGAATGTTAAATTTAGGATTTTTAATTACACTAACATTAATTATAATAATTTGTTGTCTGACTTATTTTACTGTTCTTTATATAAAGAAGGATAATAATTTAATGTTTATATTAACTAAATTTTTAAAAAAAATAGATAGGAGTAATTTATGAAAAGAATAATTGTACCAACTGGTTATATGGGTTCAGGATCTTCTGCTGTGACTGATTTAATATCAGAATTTAAAGACTGTCAAAATGAACACAAAAGTTATGAATATGTTTTATTACATTGCCCAAATGGACTTTTCGATTTAGAAGATAAACTATTAATAGGTAATAATGCTATTAGGAGTGATGAAGCAATAAGAAGTTTTGAGATTCAAATGAATAAACTATATAATAAAAAATTTTGGTGGGTAGGAAACTATGAAAAAATAATAGGACCAAATTTTAAAAATATAACTGATAAATTTATTTCAAATATAGAGCAGTTTAAATTTTATGGGTATTGGTATATGCACGAAGAAGTAGATACTAAAATGTTTTTAAAACTATTATTAAGAAAACCGTTAAAAATTTTAACTTTTAATAAAGTAAAATTTAATAAAATTTTAAAATATAAAGATGGTATGAGAATATCTTTTATAAAACCTGATGAGTTTTATAAATTTTCTCACGAATATATATATAGTGTAGTAAAAGAAATTGGGAAGGGTAAAGATAATGTAATAATTGATCAGTTTTTATTGCCATTTAATTTGCATAGAGTTGATAATTATTTTGATGATAAATTAAAGGTTATTGCAGTAGAAAGAGATCCTAGAGATGTTTTTATAATAAATAAATATATTTGGCAAGAAAAACAGATATGTGTTCCGGTTCCACTTGATGTGCATGAGTTTTGTAAATTTTATAAAAATATGAGAGAAAGCGAACTCCCAACGGATTCTAACAAAGTGTATAGAGTTAAATTTGAGGATTTAGTTTATAATTATGATGAAGAAATTGAAAAAATAACTAAATTTTTAGGATTTACTAAAAAAGATCATATCAATAAAAGAACAAGATTTAATCCTGATATATCTATTAAAAATACACAATTATTTAGAAAAGAAGAATATATAGAAGAAACAAAAATAATAGAAAAAGAATTAAAAAAATATTTATATGATTTTCCATATGAAATAAATAATGATGTTAAGAAAACTGTAGAATTTGAGTAGGTGATAATATGAAAAAAAATGTTTTATTTATTGTAATTGATTCTGTTACGAATGATATTTTGTTTAATAAAGATAATTCTTCTGATATAGCTCCTTTTTTAAATAACCTTAGGAAAAAAAGTATTTCCGGAGATAAAATGTATTCAGAGGCTCCGTTTACAGAAGCTGCATTAATGTCTTTGTTAGCATCTGCTAATACGATGGATAATGGCGGATACATGGAGAAGTTTAAAAATATAGATAATTTTTCTAAATATTTCAAAGAAAATGGATATAAAACATTATATTGTAATTATTATCCTAGTATTTGTCCTTCATATATGGTTAGAGATTTTGATGAAATCTTATATATAGAGGGATTTCAATTTATGCATCTATGGGATTATAGATTTGAATATTTTTCTAAATTATATATTAATGGAGAAACTACT
>CALVSZ010000007.1 GCA_944359705.1 uncultured Bacilli bacterium
TAATTGAATTAAGTTCTTCCATTAAAGCAATAATTTTATTGCTTTTTTTATTTATTTTCAGCTTCACCATTGAACAAGTTTCATCTAATATATCGATAGACCTATCGGGTTCTTTTCTATTATGAATATATTTATTTGATAAGGAAATTATTTTGTCCATAACTTCATTATTTATGATTACATTATGAAAATTCTCATATAGTGGTTTTAATTTTACTAATATGTTTTTTACTTCCTCTATATTAGGTTCTTCAATAATTACTTTTTGAAATCTTCGCTCTAGGGCGCTATCCTTTTCAATAAACTTTTGATATTCACTATATGTTGTAGCTCCAATACATCTAATTTTACCCCTTGCTAAAGATGGCTTTAAAATATTTGAAGCATCAATTGCTCCTTCTGCACCACCAGCTCCAACTAATGTGTGTATTTCATCTATAAATAAGATTATATCATCATTTTCTTCAACTTCTTTAATTATTTCTTTTAGTTTTTCTTCAAATTCACCACGATATTTAGTACCTGCTACTAAAGAAGCCATATCTAAAGATATAATTTTTTTATTCATTAACATTTCTGGTACTTTTTGTTCATAAATCATTTTACTCAATTCTTCTACAATTGCTGTTTTTCCAACACCGGCCTCTCCTACTAAAACAGGATTATTTTTTGTTCGTCGGCATAAAATTTGAATTATATTTTTAAGTTCTTCTTCTCTTCCAATTACTGGATCAATTTCACCATTTTTAGCTTTTAAATTTAAATTAGTTCCCATTTCTTCTATAATTGTTTTTTTCTTACGTTTATTATTTCTATTTTTTTTATTATTTTTAAAAACTTCATATAAGTCATTTAAATCGACACCCATTTTTATTAGTATTCTAAGAGCAATACCTTCTCCTTCTTCTAAAAGACTTAAGAACAAACATTCTAAATCGACACAATTATTTTTATTATCCTTACTATTTATAATAGCATTTTCTATTATTTTTTTTAAAAGTGGTGTATAAACATATAATTTACAATTTTTATTACCTAACCCAATATTATTTTCTAACTCTTTTTTAAAGTTATTATAATATACATTTCTTTTATTTAACTCGTCTTTTATTTTTGTATTGCTCTTTAAAATTGATAAAAGCAAGTGCTCTGTTCCTATATATGTGTGTTTCATTTTGCTCATTTCATTTTTAGAATCAATTAATAACATCTGCACCTCATCACTAAAATTACCTAACATTGTTATCCCCTTTCTATAGTTCTATAAATATTATGTATTAATTCAAAAAAAAATAAACAAAAAAACTTTAAAATATTAAAGTCGTTTTGTTTTATGATGTATGTTGTGTACAATATCCATATATTCATCTAAATTATCACATTTATATAATTTCACTATTTCGTTAATATTATCACGTTTTAATAATTTAGAAATTTCTCTAGCAGATTTATACCTAGTAATATTAATAGGAACTTTATAGTTATCAATATTTTTAAGATATTCATCTAAAGAAACGTACGAAGCTTTTAGCCCATATTTAAATGCTTGAAGTCTTATGACATAATCTAACATTACTTTATTTAAAAAAGCATTTAACATATATGAATCATCCTGAAAAGTAATTCCATCTTTTAAAAAATAAAATCTTATTACTTCAATTATCTTTTTATCATATAATTTTAGTTCTTTAAATATATATTCACCATTAAATTTATCCTTTAAAAAATCATTATCAACAACGCCAATTATTTTTTTCTTTAAGAATTTTATTAATAATAAACTAATTTTGCCAACGTAATTATCCTCAGTTAATATATCAACATTTATTTTTTGTCCTCTATAATTTTTGCTTCCATAGATATGCACAATAGATTTAGTATCTATTTTCACATTATTTTGGGACAGATTAGAATCGTCAGCAATTATCATTATATGAGGATAATTTGGGAAGTTATTGATATAGTCATATTCAGTTTTATCACCGATTACTACTTTGGACAAACTTTGAACACTATTATTAACTACGTTGGAAAAATAGTCTTTTAAACAATAATCAGGATAATGAGTATACAATGTATTGCTAAAAAATGAACTAGCCATTACATAAAAAGTATAATTATTGTTATATACTCTTTGAATAGGTAAAGAGCCTAACCAACTTCCCATTTCATATAAACTTTTATAATTAGTTAAATGAAAGTTATTAATATCATCTAATACATCAGTTCCAATATTATTCTTAAAAGCTTCATCATATAAAGCCTTGTTATCAGAAAATAAATATCCATATAAATATCTATCAAATATTCCAGGTATATATATTAACTTGTTTTTATATTTTTTAGACAAACTATGTAATTTCACTAAAATTTCAATTCTATCTTGATAGCTGCTTTTATCACTATATAAAGAATCTCCCATTATAAAAACTCGTTTATTTTCTTTTAGTAACCTGTTTTCTATATCATCAATATTATTCAAATGAAAATTTACAACACTTAAAACTACAAAATTTTCTATTTCCAAACTAACGTTATGTTTAAATAATATTTCTCTATCACTATCAGTTAACACATACGATTCATCTTCTAATCTTTTCTTTAAATTATACAAATCTTCATAAATTTGCAACATTTCCACAAATACCATTGGTTTATAATCAGTTATTTTTTTTTCCATTATTTTTTCAAACGTACTAAAAGTACTATTCAAATCACTTTTATATATTAAATTTATTATTTCACTATTTTTCATTTAATTACTCTCCTACTATTATATTATACGCTTTAATAGAAAATTTGAAAAGTTATTTGAAAAAAGAATGGCTAATCCATTCAAAATTACTTTTCTTTTTCTTTTGAGTATATAATGTTAAATATACCAAATATAATTGATAATATAGCAAAAATAGATATATCAATAATAGCTACAAAATTTATTAATGCGCCAGTAAAATAAACAAGTCCTGATATCAATAGAAGCATTTTGTTCTTATTACCTAATAAACTTAATACTCCTCCTATTATTCCTAATACTCCAGGGATTGTAAACACAATTATTCTATTTCCATATTCTAGAGTACTTTCACTTAATCCTGATATCAATAAAGATGCACTTATTACTAGCATTATTATACTTGTTGTTATTATATAAGTTTTGTGATCTTTTTTAACAGGTGTTGGTTCTTTCTTTATTATTTTTCCACATCCTAGACAGATATCTTGGTCTTCTTTTATTTCTTTACCACAATTCGTACAAAATTTACCCATATACACTCCTTTTATTCATTTACAATTAATGTACCATTATTACCACTAATAGCATTGTTAGCCTCATCTAGTGATGTAATTAAAGCAACTTTATTAGGACTTTTAGATACAAAATCAATACAAGCTTCTACTTTAGGAAGCATACTTCCTTTAGCAAACTCTCCATTATCTATATATTTTTTTGCTTCATTAATTGTAAGTTTTGATAATCCTTGCTGATTTTCTTTATTATAATTAATATATACTTTATCAACTGCAGTCAATATTAAAAGCATATCTGCATCTATTTCTTTTGCTAATAATGCAGCTGACCTATCTTTATCAATTACCGCTTCTACTCCTTCTAAAAGTTTAATTCTATCTTCTTTTATTACTGGTATTCCACCACCACCTACTGCTATTACTATGTTGTCATTGTCTACAATTTGACCAATTACTTCTTTTTCGATAATATCAATTGGAAGAGGAGACGGAACAACTCTTCTATAGCCACGTCCCGCATCTTCAATAAAAGTATACCCTTTTTCTTTAGCTATTTCATCAGCTTCTTCTTTGGTATAAAACATTCCTATTGGTTTAGTTGGATTAGAAAATGCTTTATCTTTAGAGTCAACAAGTACTTGTGTTATTATAGTTACACAATTTTTCTTTATTTTTTGACGTTCTAATTCGTCTTGAATACATTGTTGTAATTGATATCCTATATATCCTTGACTCATACTTCCACATTCAGGAAATGGCATATATGGAGTTTTTACTTCACTTCCTGAAGAATATTCCATAGCAAGAGCAATTTGCCCTACTTGTGGTCCGTTTCCATGCGTTAATACAATTTTATGTCCTTTCTTTATTAAGTCTACTATTATTTTTGAAGTTTTTTCTAATAAACTTAGTTGCTCTTCAGGGGTCTTACCTAATGCATTACCTCCTAAAGCTACCACTATTTTACTCATAATATATCACCTCTATTTTTAATATATCATAAATCCCAATCATTTATATGCTATATTTTATTATTTGACATTTTTTATACTTTTATTGCCAATCAATCATCCATTTATCAAATACTGAAGCATTTGAACTTTGTGGTTCAGGATTTGGAAGTTCCATTCTAACAATCATTGGTATTTTCATCATTTTACCGAAAGCTACGCAAGTTCCTGATTGAAGTGATTTTTGTTTTTCAATAACATCTGAACTAATATTAGGAACCATTTTTCTAATATACTCTAAATCGGTTGGATGATTTATTTTAAAAATTAAAAAATTACTACACTGCGATATAACTGTTTCTGATAGTTCAGTTGGTCTTTGAGTAATTAAGTCTAAAACTAATCCAAACTTTCTTCCTTCTTTAGCAATTCTTTCAAAAATATTATATCCGAGTAAGTCATTATCTCTATCTTTTTGAACATATCTATGTGCTTCTTCTAACATTATATGAATAGGTATTGCTCCCCTATCTTCTAATGCTTTAGAAAATTTAAATAATAGTCTTGAATATACTTTAACAATTGCTTTAGCAAATCTATCATCAATATCTTCTAATACAAAATTAACAATTTGTGCTCTTTTAGTATTATTATAAAGAATTATATTAGATACAAACTCATTTAATGTAACATATTTATCATACTTAAAGAAATTACTACTAGAACTATTATTTAAAGTATGTAATCTTACTTTTAATGCTGTTGCTTCAGCATATGACTTTTCATTTAATAATAACCCTTCTGATATTAAAGCAAAATTAAGAGCTACTTCTAAATCATCAAGAGTATAATATATAGGAACATAATCTTCATTCCACTTTTTATTATTATCTACAAACTGCTGAATATATTCCGTTATAAGTATTCTTTCTACAAATTCTCCTTTACTATCTAGGTCAAAACACTTCCTAAACTGTCTTGTATAACCTACTCCAGGAACTTCTACATCAAGATTTAATTCTTTACTATTACAATCTGTTAATATGGAAAATATCTGATCTCTTATTTTAGCAGATACTTGATTCGAATACATTACTGATATTATTGCTTTAGCAATTAAATGATTTTTATATTTTAAACTTTCTTCATCTTTTCTTGCAAATACGGATACTAAGCTTAATGCTTTTTCTATTACTGCAAGTTGTGAATATGCTGTAGCATCTAGTATATTTGCATAATCATCGACACTAAGAAGCCATAAAGGTATTCTTACAAAGTTTGCTTCTGATGCTTCTGTATTAGTTGTATACATCTTATAATTAAAATTATTATTAATTTGATTTATATATTTAAAAGCATTATCATATTCACTAGTATTATTAAATATAAAAATATTACTATTAAAAGGAATTTTATTTTTCATAACAAATAAATTTTGAACTAATCTTGCTACACCATAAGTTTTACCTGAACCAGTATTTCCAAAAATAGCACTATGATTAGAAAACATATCATCTATATCAATTTTTACGGGATAATTATATAAAGGTGAAATTCCTAACATCATTGCTTTGGGATTATTATCTCCGACTAATTCACTTAATTCATCTTTATTTATAATTCTAACTTTAGCTGTTAAACTAGGCTTTTTGATTATACCAGAATAAAACTTACCATTTATAAACTCTCCTAAAAACGATATTTTTACAACATTTTCTGTTATCTCTTCTATTTCTCCTAATATTTTCTTAGTATCTTCAAAAACTACATTATAACTTAAAAAGTCTTCATTGATTTGTCCTTCAAATTTTACTAATGCAAAATTTTTTCTAAGTTCTACTATTTCCTTAAACATTTAACCACCTTTTTCTCTTATCATCTATAATAGATTATATCAAATATATAAATAAAAATAAATATTAAGTTGAAAAAATACATTTAAATTGTTATAATATAATGTAGATAATAGGAGGTATTATTATGAATAAGCTTTTAATAAAAGTTTATGTTCCTTATATTGCAGAAGAATATGATGTATTTATACCTATAAATAAAAAAATTGGTACTATAAAAATACTTTTAATTAATGCTATTAAAGAAATAGCAGAATGTAGTGAATTAAATATAAATACATTAAAAATTTACGATAAAATAACGGGAAAAAAACTTGATAATAATATCTTAGTTAAGGATAGTAATTTAGAAAACGGGTCAAAATTAATTTTATTATAATAATTACAAGGAGGAATAAAAATGAGGGTATCTTTAATAAAAACTACTAAAATTATAGATATTATTTTGCCACATAATCATACCGGTAATTATTGGATAACTGATTTTGATGATAATGGTCATGAGAAAAATTTAATCTGTATTGAAGGAAATAAAAAAGACTGGGTTATTACTAGTAATGATGAATACGGATATGTTGAAAATAATTTATTTAAACAAAGCGTAATTTTAGAGGAATATAATTTATATGTCTTTAAATCCAAAATAGAGGATTCAATTATTTTAATATATTGTTCGCCAATTTATGACAACAGTATTAAATGTTATAACTTTTTAGAGAAAAGTGAAATAAACATTGGTAAAAAGCCTGATAATGATATAGTTTATAACTATAATTTAGTTAATGACGTACATGCTACAATTAAATTTAATAAAGAAAATAATACGATGACAATTACTGATAATAAAAGCAACATGGGTACCTTTGTAAATAATGTCCGTATTTCAGGAGAAGTAGCATTAGAAAATGGAGATTTAATCTTTATTATGGGACTTAAGTTAGTCGTTGTAAAAATGGATTCTGGAACCAAATTAATATTTAATAATCCTAGAAATTTAGTAAAAAGTGCATTTTCTCCTTGTACAATAAATGGAGAAGACAAATTTCTTATTCCAGAAACCGAAACAGATGATATAGAAATTCCTTTGTATAAAGAAGAAGATTATTTCCATAGAACTCCTAGATTTATTCAAACAATTGGAGAAGTAAATCTTAATGTAGACGCTCCACCTTCTAGTCCACTAAGGCAAGATGATATGCCATGGATTCTTAGTATTGGTCCTATGCTTACTATGTCAATGACCTCAGTTATAAGCGCTTATACAGCAGTTAGTAATGTTGTTAATAATGGATATTCTCTTTCTGCAGCACTTCCTTCTTTAGTAATGTGCGGAACTATGTTTGCAAGCATCT
The DNA here is from genome assembly GCA_944359705.1 of uncultured Bacilli bacterium. Classification (GTDB taxonomy): domain Bacteria; phylum Bacillota_I; class Bacilli_A; order RF39; family UBA660; genus CALVVX01. The sequence goes on from CALVSZ010000007.1 coordinate 7,408, forward strand.
TTATTTGGCCTACTATTATGAAACAATATAACAAAGAGAAAATGGAAGAAGCCGAAGCTCTTCGCCAAGTAAAATATAAAAAATACATTGACGATAAAAGAAAGTTTATTAGTGATGAAATAGTTAGGCAAACAGGTATACTGAAAAACCAATATCCAACGATGGGGGAATGTCAACAAATAATACTAAGAAAAATGACAAGACTTTGGGAAAGAAATATAGATGATGAAGATTTTTTAACTATTAATGCTGGAATAGGAAACAAAGATATTGAAATTAACTTAAAAATTCCCGAAGAGCATTTTACTTTAGTCGAAGACAGTTTAAAAAGTCTTAGTGATAATATTATTAAAGCTCCTAAAACAATGAAAGATGTTCCTATTGCAATTCCACTTATGAAACATAGATTATTAGGAATTATTGGCAATAGAAAATTAAGGCATACTTTTGCTAACCAAGTAATTTTGCAACTTGCAACATTTCATAGTTTTGAAAATTTAAAAATTGTTCTTCTTACTAATGTTGATAATAGTAATTATTGGGACTATGTTAAAATTCTTCCTCATAACTGGAACAATGATAAGAGTTTTAGATATTTTGGGGTTAGTAATGATGATACCAAGGAAATATGTTATAACTTAGATAAAATTTATAAAAATATTAAAGAAATAAAGAAGGATAAAGATACTAAACTACCAGTTAGATATGTTATAATTACTGATTCTTTTAATAATATTCGTAATAATGATTTTATAAAGAATATATTAAACGATGATATTGATTATGGATTTTCACTTATAATTCTTGATAACAAAATAACAAATATTCCTGATCAATGTAAAAGTTTTGTCCAACTATCAGAAGTAAAATGTGAATATTATAAAACTTTAATTAACAATAAACCTATACAATTTCAATTAGATACGTCTAATATTGATTATTATAATTGTGCTAAAATTATGGCAAATATTCCAATAAAAATAATTGATAAATCTGAAGGTCAATTACCTAAAAAAATAGGTTTTCTAGAAATGTATGATGTTGGTAAAATAGAACAATTAAACATTAAAAATAGATGGGCAAAAAATAATCCTATTCAGTCTTTAGCAGTACCTGTTGGAGTAAATCAAGCTGGGGATCCTCTAACTATTGATCTTCATGAAAAATATCACGGTCCTCATGGTTTAATTGCCGGTATGACTGGTTCTGGTAAATCTGAATTTATTATTACTTATATTTTATCATTAGCAATAAATTTTCACCCTTATGAAGTACAATTTATCTTAATAGACTATAAAGGTGGAGGTTTAGCTGGAGCTTTTGAAAATGAGAGTATTGGATTAAAACTACCACACTTAGTAGGTACTATAACAAACTTAGATGCTAATGAAATAAATAGAAGCTTAGCTAGTATCGAAAGTGAATTAAAAAGGCGTCAAAGGGCATTTAATGAAGCTCGTGAAAAAACTGGAGAAAGTACTGTTGATATATATAAATATCAAAAAATGTATAGAGAAGGCGTTGTATCTGAACCAGTATCACACTTATTTATTATAAGCGATGAATTCGCAGAATTAAAAGCTCAACAGCCTGATTTCATGCAACAATTAATTAGTGCTGCTCGTATCGGTAGAAGTTTAGGAGTACACTTAATTTTAGCAACACAAAAACCAAGTGGTGTTGTAGATCCACAAATTTGGAGTAATACTAGATTTAGAGTATGTCTTCGCGTACAAGAAAAATCTGACTCAAACGAAGTTATAAAAAGTCCCGATGCTGCTTTGTTAAAACAGACTGGTAGATTTTATTTTCAAGTAGGTTATAATGAAGTTTATCTATTAGGACAAGCTGCTTGGGCTGGTGCTAAATATGTCCCTAGTGAAAAAAAGAAAAAGACTGTGGATAGTTCTATAAACTTTATTAATAATATTGGTTATATTTATAAAAATAGTGAACTTAAGAAAAAAGAAGTTGTAACTGAAGCTAAAGGTGAAGAATTAATTAATATAGTTAGAACATTATCAGATATTGCTAAAGAAGAAAATATTCATTGTAGACAGCTATGGCTTCCAAAAATTCCTGGATTTATTACTGTCAATAAATTAATTGAGAAGTATAAATATAAAAAAGAAAGTTTTATTATCAATCCTGTAATTGGAGAATATGATAATCCAAATATGCAGTCACAACACTTATTAACAATACCTATAAGTAAAAAAGGAAATGTCTTATTATATGGTACAGCAGGATCAGGAAAAGAAAACTTTATAATAACAATGGTTTATTCATCTATGTTATATTATTTGCCAAAAGAACTTAATTTCTATATTATCGATTTTGGTTCTGAGAGTCTTAGAGTTTTAAAAAATTCTCCACTTGTCGGTGATGTAATATATCCTGATGAAGTAGATAAAGTTAAAAATTTATATAAGATGATTAGAGATGAAATTGAAAATAGAAAAAAATTATTTTCTGAATATAATGGAGACTACTTATCTTATTGTAAAAACAGTGGAAAAACAGTTCCTAATATAATAGTAGTTATTAATAACTATGAAGCTTATGCTGAATTTTTTGGAGATAGTTTTGAAGATACATTAACTGGATTAACAAGAGATGGTTCTAAATATGGAATATTCTTTGTTCTAGCAGTAGTTACTCCAAATGGAGTTAGATTTAAATTAAAACAAAACTTTAATTTAAACTATGTTCTTCAACAAAATAATGATGATGATTACTCAACAATTCTTGGAAATATTAGAAGGAAATATCCAGCTAAGTTATTTGGAAGAGGTATTATAAAAATAGATACTTTCTATGAATTCCAAACAGCACAAATTGCTGAGAAAGATAAAGTTCAAGATACAATTAAAAACATTTCTAATTTACTTAAAAAGAAATATAGTGATAGAGCTCCTAGTGTACCTATACTACCAGAAATTGTTGATTACAACGCTATTAAAGATGAATATGGTAAGAGTATTGACCCAATCGTAGGTATTTCTAAAACTGAACTTACTGTTGAAAGATATAACTTACTTAGAAGTACTATTAACATAGTATCTTCGACTGATGATAGTCTTTTAGAGAGATTTATAAAACCATTTACTAGTCAAATAGTAGGTCTTAATCAATATAAGGTAGTAATTATTGATACTAGTGATGTGTTTAAAGAAAATGAATATTTGGAATATGCACAAATATTTGATAAAGATTATAATAAAGTAATTGAAATATTATACAAAGACATTGATAATATGTATTCTATATACAAAGAAAATAATTATGATAAATCTGTAATTAAGACAGATAAACATATTTTATGTATTATCGTAGGAATAGATAAGTTAATGACAAGATTAAATTCTGAAAACCAAAAGACATTAGGTAAATTATTTACTTTATCTAATGAAATGGAAAGTATAAATTTTGTGGTGGTAGATACTATTGACAAAATTAAAAAGTTAGAATATGAATCATGGTTTAAAGATGCTTCTGATACTGATAATGGTATTTGGTTAGGTAATGGTATTGGCGATCAATTTACGTTAAAAGTTAATGCAAAAGCTACGGAATTACGTCAATCAGTTGAAGATGAATATTGTTATATCATTAGAAAAGGAAAACTAACTTTAGTAAAATATGTTGAAAAATTTAATTTAAAATTAGATAAATAGCAAAAATATGTTGACATAAACAAAATAAGCATATATAATAAAATAGCATTTTACGTCGGAGGTGTAAGTATGAAAAGAACGTATCAACCAAATAATAGAAAAAAAGCAAAAAAACATGGGTTCTTTGCTCGTATTAAAGGAAAAGTTTTAAATAAAAGAAGAGCAAAAAAAAGAAAACAACTTTGTAAATAACCACTAATTGTGGTTTTTTTCATATTAAGGGTGATGAAATGAAAAAGATTGAAATAATAAAAGATAGTAGGGAATTTTCATATATAATTAATAATGGTAAAAATATAAAAAATAAATTCTTCAGTATATATTATATGAAAAATACTGATAAGAATAGATATGGAATAACTATTCCCACTAAGACAGGAAAAGCTGTTATTAGGAACAAATTAAAAAGGCAAGTAAAGTCTATTGTTGATAATAATAAATTATGTATACAAACACCATTTAATTATGTTATAATAGTAAGAAAGAGTGCTCTTGACATTAATTATATTACCATGGAAAGAGAACTTATTAATTTATTAAAAAAGACAGGAGAAAAATAATGAAAAAAAAGAAAATTATACTAATACTGTTTATTATTTTACTACTTACTGGATGTACTACTACTTTAAAAGATGAAAATAATAAAACTGTAATTAATGAAACAACAGGGCAATCAATAACAGAGAACATAATTTGTAAGCCTACTAATGAAGAGGTAATTAATATTTATAAGGAACACGATATTGACGTTGATAAATTACCTAGTTGTAATAATTTTAATCCCGTTAGTAAATATGAAGGATTATGGACAACGTTTTTTGTAAAACCACTAGCATGGGTTATTATTAAAATAGGAAGTTTAGTAAATAGTTATGGACTGTCAATAATTATAACTGCTATACTAATTAGATTAGCATTAATACCAATTACTAAAAAGACAGCTATGCAATCTGAGAACATAAAGAAAGCGCAACCAGAAATGGAAAAGATAGATAAGAAATATAAAGGAAAAGATAGTCAAGAAGATCAAATGCGTAAAACGCAAGAAATGATGGCTGTGTATCAAAAATATCAAATTAATCCTGTATCAGGATGTTTATTAGCATTTATACAATTACCTTTATTATTTGCATTCTTAGAAGCCATTAATAGAACACCTGCTATTTTTGAAAGCAAATTTTTAGGATTACAGATGGCTACCACTACTTTAGTAGGATTAGAAAATGGAAACTATATCTATATATTATTTATTATATTGATAATTGGAACATCTTACTTATCATTTAAGAAAACATTAAAAGATCAAACTTCACAAGCTGCTCAAATGAAATATACTATTTACATCATGTTAGGAGTAATATTTATCGGTTCATTAACATTACCTACTGCTCTTGGTATTTATTGGATTACATCTAGTACCTTTACTATATTACAAAATATATGGATAGAAAGAAGGAGTAAGCATGAATAAATATGTATTTGAGGACAAAACATTAAATGACGCTAAAGAAAAAGCATTAAAAGAATTAAATATTAATGAAGAAAATTTAATAATATTGTCAGAAAAAGAAAATAAAGGGTTATTAAAGAAAAGTTATGTTTTAGAAGTTTCTACCATTGATGATGTTATATTATTTATAAAAAAGACATTAAATGAAATTTTAAAACTAATGAGTATTGAATCTAATCTTGAAGTTAGAAGAAGAGATAATAAAATTGATATAAAAATATTTTCTAACAACAATTCTATATTAATAGGTAAAAATGGTAGAAATATGAAAGCGCTTCAAACAATAATAAGACAAATTGTAAAAAATTATGTACCAATAAAATTAATGATAACTATTGATGTAGAAAATTATAATGATAAGAGGGTTAGAAACTTAGAATATTTAGCTAAAAATATAGCCAAAGAGGTAGCTAATACGAAAGTTGAAACCAAACTTGACAACATGAATTCATTTGAAAGAAGAGTAATTCATAATATACTATCAAACAATAAATATGTATATACAATAAGCGAAGGGGAAGAACCTAATAGACATGTTATTATAAAACCTAGAGAAGAATAAAACTTATTCTTTCTTTTTTTATATATTTGTGTTAAAATATTTGGGACGATGAGGTGGTATTATGAACGATACAATTGCTGCTATATCAACAGCTCTTGGTGTAGGAGCAATATCTATAATTAGAGTTAGTGGTGATGACTCAATAAATATTGTAAATAAAATATTTAAGGGGAAAGACTTAACAAAAGTTAAATCCCACACGATTAATTATGGATATATAATAGACAATAGAGAAATTATTGATGAAGTACTTGTAAGCGTTATGAAAAGTCCTAAAACCTTTACTAAAGAAGATATTGTAGAAATTAATTGCCATGGAGGTGTTGCAACTACTAATAGGGTATTAGAGCTTTTATTAACTAATGGTGCTAGATTAGCAGATCCTGGAGAATTTACTAAAAGAGCTTTTTTAAATGGAAGAATTGACTTAATTAATGCTGAAGGAGTTATGGATTTAATAAACGCTAAAACAGAAAAAAACAGACAGATATCTATTAATAAACTAAATGGAAAAGCGTCTAATTTAGTAAAGGAATTACGAGAAAAATTAATAAAAATTATATCTAACATAGAAGTTAATATCGATTATCCTGAATATGAAGATATTGAAGTTTTAACAAATGAAAAAATACTTCCTGAGATAATTACTTTTAAAAATGATTTAGAGAAAATTATTAAAGATTCAGAAGATGGTAAAATTATTAATGAAGGAATTAATGTAGGAATTATTGGTAAACCAAATGTTGGTAAAAGTAGTTTATTAAATGCTTTATTAGAAGAAGAAAAAGCAATAGTTACTGATATTGAAGGAACAACTAGGGATATAGTGGAAGGTAAAATTAATTTAGGGGGATTAATTTTAAATATTATAGATACCGCTGGAATTAGGGAAACTGATAATTTAGTAGAAAAAATTGGCGTAGAAAAAAGTATGGAAATTATTGATAAAGTTGATTTAATAATTTTTGTACTAAACAATAATGAGGCTATAACTGAAGAAGAAATAAAAATATTAAATAAAATAAAAGATAAAAATAGTATAGTTGTTATTAATAAAATAGATTTAGAAAAAAAGATAAAGTTAACTAATTATAATAAAAAGATAATAGAAATTAGTGTTAAAGATAATATTGGTATAGAAGAATTAAAAAATGAAATAAAGAGAATATATAATATTGAAGGTATAGATACTAAAGATATGACTTATCTAAGTAATGCAAGAAGTATTTCTTTATTAAAACAATCTTTATTAAAAATTAGTACCAGTATTAAAAATATTGAAGAAAATGCTCCGATTGATATTGTAGAATTAGATTTAAAAAATGCATGGGAATTATTAGGAAAAATAATTGGAGAAACTTATTCTGATGAATTGTTAGACGAGTTATTTTCTAGATTTTGTTTAGGAAAGTAGGTGAATATATGGAATATGAAGTAATAGTAGTAGGAGCAGGACATGCCGGATGTGAAGCTGCCTTAGCTACATCTAGATGTGGGCATAAAACATTATTAATTACAGGAAACTTAAAAAATGTAGCAACAATGCCTTGTAATCCTTCTATCGGAGGGTCTGCTAAAGGTATTATTGTAAGAGAAATTGATGCTTTAGGTGGGGAAATGGGAATTAATGCCGATAAAACATTAATTCAAATGAAAATGTTAAATTCATCTAAAGGGCCTGCAGTTAGATCTTTAAGAGCTCAAGCTGATAAAGTTACATATCCACAAGAGATGTTGAAAACTTTAAAAAATACTAAAAACTTATATTTAAAAGAAGCCATGGTTGAAGATTTAATTGTAGAAGATTCCATGGTAAAGGGTATTATTACAAATAATGGTGAAAAAATATCTTCTAATATAGTTATACTTACCACCGGAACCTATTTAAAATCAGATATTTTAATTGGAAGTACTAGGACAAGAAGTGGACCTCATGATGAAAAACCATCTATGCATTTATCTGATAATTTAAAAAAGTATGGATTTGAAATATTACGTTTAAAAACAGGAACACCTCCTAGAATAGAAAGAAGTAGTATTGATTTTTCAAAAGCTAAAAGAGAAGACGGAGATAGAGAATTATATACGTTTTCTCATGATATAAAACCATTATATGATGTAGATAATCAAGAACCTTGTTATTTAATCTATACAACTCCTACTACTCACAAAATAATATTAGATAATTTAAATAAATCAGCTATGTATGGAGGTCTTTCCGATATAACTGGAGTTGGTCCAAGATATTGTCCATCAATAGAAGATAAATTAGTTAAATTTAAAGATAAAGATAGGCATCAATTGTTTTTAGAACCAGAAAGTTTATATTACGATGATATTTATTTACAAGGATTTTCTACTAGTATGCCTAAAGATATACAAGAGAAGATGGTCCATAGTTTACCAGGCTTAGAAAACGCCAAAATACTAAGGTATGCTTATGCTATTGAGTATGATGCAATATATCCAACACAAATAAATGCTTCGTTAGAAACTAAAATAGTAAAAAATTTATATACTGCTGGCCAAATTAATGGTACTAGTGGTTATGAAGAAGCCGCAGCTCAAGGGCTAATGGCAGGCATTAATGCCTCTTTAAAGCTTAAAGGAAAAGATCCTTTAATTCTTAAAAGAAATGAAGCATATATTGGCGTATTAATTGATGATTTAGTTACTAAAGGCACTATTGAACCATATAGAATGTTAACTTCTAGGGCAGAATATCGTTTATTATTAAGACATGATAATGCTGATATTCGTCTTAGAGAGTATGGATACAAAGTAGGGTTAATTGATGAAGAAAGATATAAACGTTTTAAAAATAAACTAGAGTTAATAAAAGAATTTCGAAATTATTTAAAAAGTACAAAAATAACACCAAAAAAAGAAATAAATGATATTTTAAATAAAATTGGTAGTCCAACATTAAAAGATGGTATTTGCTTATATGATTTATTAAGACGAAATGAAATAACTATTAATATACTAAAACAATTTAATTTACTTAACAGCAATTATGATAAGGAAATAGAAGAACAATTAGAAATAGAAGTAAAATATGAAGGATATATAAAAAAAATAGAAAGAGAAGCAGAAAAGATGTTAAAAAACGAAGAAAAACTGATTCCTTCTGATATTGATTATGATAAAGTTAAAAACCTTGCTACCGAAGCAAGACAGAAATTAAAACAAGTGAGACCTACTTCAATAGGACAAGCACTTAGAATTAGTGGTGTAAATCCTTCTGATATTTCTATTCTAATGGTATATTTAAGGAAGAAGTATAATGAATAGAGAAAAATTTATTGAAGAATTAAAAAAATTAAATGTTAACATAGACAATAGACAACTTGAACAATTAGAAAAGTATTATGAACTTCTAGAAAGCGAAAATAAATTATATAATTTAACTTCTATTACTAATAAAGAAGAAGTATTTTTAAAACATTTTTATGATAGCATTACTATTATTAAAGTAGTACCTTTAACTAATCAATCATTATGTGATTTAGGGACTGGAGCAGGTTTTCCTGGAATGGTACTAAAAATTATATTTCCTGAATTAAAAATAACATTAATCGATGCTACTTTAAAAAAGTGCCATTTTTTAGAAAAAGTTATTTGTGAACTTAATTTAAAAGATATTAATGTTATTAATGCTAGAGCAGAAGAATATGCTCAAAACAATCGTGAAATATTTGATATAGTAACGGCCAGAGCAGTAGCACCACTTAAACATTTATTAGAATATGGAATTCCATTAGTTAAGAAGAATGGTATGTTTATAGCAATGAAAGGAAATATCTCTAATGAAATAGTTAATATTGATAATTATTTACAAAAATTAAAAATAAAAGAGAATGAAATTATTACTTTTAATTTACCTATTGAAAATAGTATTCGTACTTTGGTTAGTTTTGTTAAACTAGAAAAAACTGATAAAAAATATCCTAGAAGATATAAAGATATTAAAAATAAAGAACTATAATTTGACATTAGATGTATTTTTTGATAAAATTTTTTATAGAAATGGAGGGTTATTATATGAATTTTTCTGATATTGTAAATGATAATAATAATGGTCCCGATAATAAGAAAAAAAGTATTTTTAGAGAAGTTAAAGGGCAACATAAGGGTGAAGATGTTGATTTATACCAAGTTTATGTAGTTAAACTATTTAGAACTGTCCCTAAAAATTCTGCCCTTATATGTAAAAACAAATTTACTGGCAATGTTTACGTCAAAGGAAGTGGTTTAAGATTTAATCCACCATGGGTTGAAGGAAAATTAGTATCACTTGCTTACAATGTAAAAGACTATCCTAAAGAAGGATTCAAAACAATAGACGGAATAGAAATTACGGTGGATATTGCACTTGATTTTAAAGTGGTAGACCCTATGAAATTTTCATTTGAAAGTGATGACGTTTTTGCTCAACTTGCTATTTTAACAAAATCTTTATTAAGGGACTATGTAGCAGGGAAAACAGAAGAAGAAATGTCTAGAGGTAAACATTCAAAAGCAACTGTAGATCCTGATGGTGAATTTGATGATTTTGAAGAAAAATATGGAATACATGTTGATAAAGTACGCATTAAAAATATTGAATTACCGCAATCTTTAAAAGATGATTATGAAAAAGCTGTAACTGCTCAAAAGGATAGGGAAAGATTATTGAAAGAAGCTGAAGCAAAGAAAGATGCTGCAAGATTTGAAGCCGAAGCAGAAATGATTAGAGGTCAGGCGCAAATCGACTTACTAGCTCAAAAAATTGGCAAATTAGGAGATATTGCTAAAGATAAGGGAATGAATCCTGATGACGTATTAAGGACAACTATGTTTTCACAAGGTGATGCCAATGTATTTATAGGTATGGATAATCAAGACGCTGTATTAAAATATTTTTATAGTAGATTAAATGACAATGGTCAGCAATCTACTAACGAACCACCTAAGAGAAAATAAAGAAATTTACATATTTTTCTTTATTTTTTTTGTTTTTTGTTGTATTATTATTTATAGAATAGAGAGTGTGGTTTTATGAATTCAGGAAAAGAAGTAGTTAATATTAAAATTTCTAATATAATTCCAAATAGATTTCAGCCTAGAATAACTTTTGATGAAGAAGCTTTAAATGAACTTACTAATTCAATAAAGATGCATGGAATACTTCAGCCATTAATTGTAAGACAAGTTGGAGATAAATACGAAATTATTGCAGGAGAGAGACGTTATAAAGCTGCTACTAGAGCAGGCTTAAATGAAGTACCCGCCATTGTTGTTAACTTTGACGATCAAACAAGCGCTGAACTTGCATTAATTGAAAATATTCAAAGAAAGGACTTAACACCTTTAGAAGAAGCCAAATCATATAAAAAGTTATTAGATATGAGCAATATTACTCAAGAACAATTAGCTTTAAAATTGGGGAAAAAGCAGTCTACTATAGCAAATAAAATTAGACTTTTAAATTTATCTCCTGATGTTCAAGATGCTTTAATGAATAATGCAATTTCTGAAAGACATGCTAGGAGTTTATTACAAATTAAAAACAATGATGAAAAACAAAAAGAAGTTTTAAAAAGAATAATAGAGGAGAGGTTAACTGTGAAAGAAACTGATGAATTAATTAAAAGGTTATTAAATATTGAACCAACATTGAATAATACAGAAACTGTTAGTACTAATAATGTTAATATTTCTAATAATGGTTTAGGTATGCAATTTAATAGTACAAATACTTTAGGGGCTAATAACACTAATACTTTTAACAGTCCACATACATTAGGAAATAGTAGTAATTGGGGAGTATCTAATAATGATGTAATCAATATAAATGATCTTAGTTCTCCTAATATGATTGCACCTACTGTTCCAATTCAACCATATTCAAATATAACTAGCAATTATGAAGAAAAGAGTGATAACGATATGATTGACTTAACGGCAAATAACCAACCAGCGCAACAACAAACAAAGTTCCCTGATTATGATAGCTTACTAAAACCTGAAGAACCAACAATACCTATTGAAGAAAATAAGCCTGTTGAAAAGGTTATAGTTCCTACGATTGGAAAGTTCCCAACTGAAAGAGAAATCAATTATACTTCTTTAGAAGATCAAAGTGCTAATTTTAGCTTTGATAAGCCATTTACTACTCCAAAGACTTCTTCTAATGTTGTACCTATTGATCCAAATCATATAACTGATAGTGATAGAATGAATTTTATTAATTTTAATAACCCATCTACTGATGTAAAATCAACACAATTAAATTCTGCAACTACACCTCTACAACCACCATTACAAGCTGTAAGTACTCCTTCGTTTACTGTACCTAATAATGCTTCAAATGTTAATGCACCAATCAATAATACCTATAATACTACTACTAAAGTAGATTTAAGTTCTTCTATTTCTAGAACAAAAGATTTTGTTGAAGAATTAAAAAAATCCGGAGTAAATGTTATTGTTGAAGAATTAGATATGACAGATGAATATAGAATCGTTTTAAGAATTAAAAAAACAAGTTAACCTAGCTTGTTTTTTTATTCTTGTAATTCTTCTTTAAACGTTGTTTCTAAATCATTTGGTTCTTGATTATAAGGTTCAGTTCCTTTTATATAATAATAAATAGTTGTTTTTTCTTCGTTGCTAGTAGGAAGTTTTCCTGTTATTGGATTTACTAAGACTCCTACTACATTATCTGGTTTATCATACCAATTTGTTTCATTGTTTTTAAAATACGCTTCCATTGTTTCAATCCATATTTCTTTATGAAATCCATTATCATTACTTGTCAAATTACGATTATCGTCATATCCATTCCATATTCCTAATACAGCTTTTTCGTTATATCCAATTATCCATAAATCAGTATTAGTAGTTCCAGATTTAATTGCATACTTATTAGTAATTTGGGGTAATAAACTTATTAGTGTTGGATAATTATAATCGATAAAGCTTGAATTATATGTATAAGTAAGCATTTCATTTAATATATAAGTAATACTTGAATTTAAAATATTAGTAGAATTATTTTTATATTCATATAAAATATTTCCTTCCATATCTTCTATTTTTGTTATAAAATGACTATCTACTTTATTTCCCAAATTGGCAAACGAAGAATATCCTGCTACCATATCTATTAAACTTATTTCTTCTGTCCCTAATGCCAAAGATGGAAGGGGATCTAACTCACTTTGAATACCAACTCTATTAGCCATATTAACTAAAGTTTCTTCCCCTAAAAATAAATTTGTTTTAACTGCATATATATTATCGGAATATGCAATTGCAGCTCCCATAGATATTGGCCCTTCGGCATAAGTATCATTATAATTTTTAGGAGTATAAGTTGATGTATTAGAAAAAGTAAAAGTCGTTTTTTCACTAGTAAAAGTTGATGACGAAGTAAATCCACTTTCTAATGCTGCATAATATAAAAATGGTTTCATCGTTGATCCTACTTGTCTTGTAGCCTTTGTTGCTCTATTAAATTGACTTTTATTATAATCTACACCACCAACTAAAGCCATTACACCTCCTGTAGTCGGATCCATCATAATTCCCGCTACTTCAAGAGATGAATCTTTGTTCATATTATTAGATACTGCCATTTCTAAATCCTTTTGTGCTTCACCATCTAGTGTTGTGTATATTTTTAATCCTCCTGTATCTATTAGTGAAGAAGGAATACTTTTTATACTGTACAATTCATCTTTTACCGCATCTATAAAATAATTTATATATTCATAATCTGTTTTATTTGACTTACCATAGTATTCTAATTCTGTATTAAGTGCTTCTTCTTTTTCTTTTGCTGTAATTTTATTGTTATTTTCCATCAGCGTTAAAACTATTTTTTGTCGTTCTTTGGCATTTTCTGGATTACTTATTGGAGATAGATTAGAAGGGGATTGCGGAATACCTGCTAACATTGAAGCTTCCGCTAATGTTAGTTCACTAGCACTTTTATCAAAATAGTACTCAGAAGCATTTTCAATACCAAATACTCCACCATAATTAATAGTATTTAAATATCCCTCTAATATTTCATCTTTAGTAAAATGTGTTTCTAGTTCAAAGGCCATAATTGCCTCATCTATTTTTCTATCCCATGTTTTTTCAAAATTTAAAAATAAATTTCTTGCATATTGCTGTGTAATAGTAGAAGCTCCTTCTGACATTTTTCTATTGACTATATTAGTAATAATTGCTTTGCCAATTCTAATAAAATCAAATCCAAAATGATTATAAAAATTTTTATCTTCTGTGCTTATAGTCGCGTCTATTAAATATGGACTAATGTTTTCTAATGATACCCAATTGTTATCATTTAATATTTCATTATTTTGATTATCATAAAAATATAGGGAAGTAGATTTATTTATTTCTACTTTAGGAGTAATAAGACAATATATATACATACCCAAATTACCTAAAATAAAAACACCTAATAAAATCACAAAAAATTTAATTATTTTTTTTATTATTTTCATGTTTTTCACCTTCTAATCGTAATTATTTATTATACATAATTATTATTTATCAAAAAAAGTAAAATATAAGTTTAATTTTTATAAATATTGTGATATAATTTCAAATGAAATTTATGTTTGGTGGTGAATTATATAAAAATTAGAATTAACGGTTATTTAAAAAACATTAATGATAATAATAAAACTATAATTAATACATTTGGAATTAAGCAAAAGAAGATAATTTCTTTTATGAATGATAATATTAAACATAAAATTATATTAGCTGATGATTTAATAACATTAATTAGAGAAAATGAAGAATTTGTAAATATTATAAGATTTGCTAAAAATAAAGAACTTTTAAGTGAATATACTTTAAAAGAAAATAATTTTACTATTGATTTAAGTATTAAAACACTTGATGTAAAAATTAGTGATAATTTTATATTAATAAAATATGTTGTTATTGAATCAGATGAAACTTATGAATATAAAATAGAATTGAGTGATAAGTATGAGTATAAAAAGTGAATTAGCAACAATTATAAAAGATGCTATTAACAAAATGGGTATAGATAAAGAAATAATTATTGATGTTCCCAAATCAGATAAAAATGGTGATTATTCTTGTAATGTAGCGTTAACTCTTAGTCACGAATTGAAAAAAGCTCCAATGGATATTGCCAAAGAAATAGTTAATAATACAAATAGCGATATAATTGAAAATATTGAAGTAGTAAATCCTGGTTTTATTAATATATTTATTAATAAAAAAAGATTATTAAGTCAAATTGATAAAATTATTGCAAGTGATAGAAATTATGGTAAAAACAAAACTGGTAATGGGAAAAAGATAAATGTTGAATATGTTAGTGCCAATCCAACAGGAATTCTTCATGTAGGTCATGGAAGAGGAGCTACTTATGGAGATAGCTTAACTAGAATACTCTCTTTTTCGGGTTATGATGTCGTAAGAGAATATTATATTAACGATGCTGGAAACCAGATAAATAACTTAGCAATATCTATATTTGAAAGATATAAAGAAATTTGCGGAGAAAAAGGCGAAATACCAGAAGATGGTTATCACGGAAAAGAGATTATTAGTATTGCCCAAGGTATATATGACACATATGGAAAAAATAAATTAAAAGAAAAAATAAATTTCTTTAAAAATGAAGGATTACGAGTATTAATAAATCAAATAAAAAAAGATTTAGATAGATATAGAGTAAATTTTGATGTCTTTACAAGTGAACAAAGTCTATATGATACGGGACTTGTAGACACAACCCTAAATAACTTAAAAAACAGTGGCAATTGTTTTATTAACGATGATGCCTTATGGTTAAGCACTTCAAAATATGGAGATGAAAAAGATCGCGTTTTAATTAAAAGTGATGGAAATTACACATACTTGCTTCCAGACATTGCATATCATATAAATAAGTTAGATAGAGGTTTTGATGAATTAATAGATGTTTTAGGTTCAGATCATCATGGTTATATAAATAGATTAAAAGCCTCATTAGAAATATTAGGTAAAGATAAAAATAAATTGTTTATAAAAATTTTACAAATGGTAAGACTAATTAAGGATAATGAAGAAATCAAATTAAGTAAACGTACTGGAAAGACTATTACTTTAATGGAATTAGTAGATGAAGTAGGACTTAATGCTACTAGATATTTCTTTGTATCTAAAAGTTTAGATACACCTCTTGATTTTGATTTAGATTTAGCAGTAAAACAATCTAACGAGAACCCTGTATATTATATTGAGTATGCCAATGCTAGAATTACTTCTATTTTAAATAATTATAAGAATAACATAGATAATAAAAGTACCGAGTTTAAAACATTTAACAATAATTATATATATTCTATAATTAAGAAAATGAGTGAGTTTGAAGATGTAGTTATTAGTGCTGCTGATAAAAGAATGCCGCATTTGATTGCTAATTATGTCTATGAACTTGCATCTATGTTTCATACTTTCTATAGTATGGAAAAAATAATTACTGATGATGATGAATACACATTAGAAAGAATTAAGTTGCTAAAAGCAATAAAAATTGTTATTAATAATGCGCTAGATTTACTAGGAATAATCCCTAGAGAGGAAATGTAGGAGGAATATGATATGTTAAAGAATATGAAAAAAGAAGAATTAGAATTATTATCTTATACCAAGATAGCAGAATTATACTTAAAAGAAAATAAAAAGACAATGAATACTGCTGATTTATTTAAAGAAATATGTAAATTTTTGGGCTTAAGTGAAGTGGACTATCAAGAAAAAATTGCTGATTTTTTTCAATCACTTACAACTTCAAAAGATTTTATATTATTAAATAATGGGGAATGGGATTTAAAAGCTAATCATTCTGTTAAAGTAGACATTAATGATATATATGACGAAACAGAAGATACTATTGATGAAGAAGAAAATGAAGAAGATATTGAAAATGAATATGAAAATGAAGAAGATTTATATGACACACCTGTTGATGATGATTTTGATAATGATTTATCAGATTTAACCATTTTAAATGAAGATGAAATAGAAGAAGAGTAATAACTTGTCTTCTTTTTTTTGTACTAAAAACATTTATACTCAATATAATGTTATAGGTGAAAATAATGAAAAATAAATTAGTAATTGGAATACCTAGAAGTTTTTTATATTACCGATATGGAATTCTTTGGAAAAATTTTTTTAAAAAATTAAATTGCAAAGTTATTATAAGTAGTGAAACTACCAAAAAAACTTTAGAAGATGGAAAAAATCTTTCCATTGATGAATCTTGTTTATCATCTAAAATATATATGGGACATATTAAAAATTTAGAAAATAAATGTGATTACATTTTAGTACCTAGAATTGGAGATTATGGAAAAAATAATGGAGTATGTACTAAATTTAATGGAATATATGACGTCGTAAAAAACTCTTTTCCACTAATTAATATACTAGATTACAATATTGAAAATAGTAAATTGAAGTTTGAATTTTTTGGCTTTTTTAGAATGGGATTAAAAATAACCAAAAATATATTTAAAATTTTATATAGTTATATTTATTCTAAGAAAAAGCAAAAAGAATATGATATCGAACAAGAAAATAAACAAATTAATATACTAAAATCTAAAAATAAAAAACTTTTAATTGTTTCTCATCCATATAATGTTTATGATAATTTAATTGGCGTACCTATTATAAAGTATTTAAAAGAAAATAATTTTGAAATAATATATGCTAATTTATATAATAGAAAAAAAGCTATTCTTCAATATAAAAGCTTATCAAAAACACTATATTGGTTATATTCTAAAGAGTTAGTAGGAGCAATTAATTATTATAAAGACAAGGTAGATGGTATTATCTTTATTACTACTTTTCCTTGCGGTCCAGATTCATTAGTTAATGAATTAATGATTAGAAAATTAAAAAATATTCCCATTTTAAATTTACTAATAGACGAAGCTACCTCAGAAACTGGATTAATAACAAGATTAGAAAGTTTTATTGATATTATTAACTTTAAGGGTGATAACAATGGATAAATATATTACATTTCCACATATTGGTAATTATTATATACCTATTAAATATTTGATTGAAAAGACTACTAAACAAAGTGTTATAGTTCCCCCTAAAATAACCAAAAAAACAATTGAAATAGGAAGTAAATATAGCCCTGACTATGTTTGTGTCCCTTTTAAATATAATTTGGGAAATTTCATAGAAAGTATTAATAAAGGTGCCAATGTTATACTTCAAGCTGGAGGGGGCTGTAGGTATGGTTATTATGCAGAATTACAAGAACAAATATTAAAAGATATGGGATATGAAATTGATTTTGTAAACTTTATTGAAAATAATCATGTATCTATCATGAAAATTTATAAATTTATAAAATCAATAAATAAACGTATAAATTTTATTAGTTATTCTTATCATTTATTAATTACATTTTTAATGATAATTATTATGGATAAACTTGATAAAAATGTAAGAGAAAATCAGGGATTTGAAATTGTTGAAAATAGTTTTAAGAAAATACAAAATAATTTCTATAGCGAATTAAATAATAAGCCATCAATTATAAAATTATGCTATATATACATAAAATATAGACATAAATATAAAAAATGTCCTGTAAACAAACCCAAAGAACATCTTAGGGTAGCTATTGTCGGAGAGCTATATTCTATTATGGAACCTTTTAGTTCTTGCTACATTGAAGAAAAATTAAGCAAAAAAGGAATTGAGGTTAAAAGATTTACTACTGTTACTTATTTACTATTATTAAAAAAACATAATTTAAAAAAACTTTTAAGATATGGCAAAAAATTATTAAAATACCACTTAGGTGCTGATGCTACAGAAAGTGTTATTTTAACCGAAAAACTATCTAAAGAAGGATTTGATGGAATAGTGCATATAAAAAGTTTTGGATGTACTCCTGAAATAAATGCTATGCCAATTTTATCAAATATATCTAATAAAAATAAAATCCCCATCTTATATTTTAGCTTTGACTCACAGGATAATGAAGTTGGACTAGATACTAGAATAGAAGCATTTTATGATATGATAAATAGTAAAAAAAATAATATTAATAATAAAATGTAAATTAAAATAAAGATTATCTTATTTTATATTCATAAAAATATTAATAATTATTTAAATTTTATTTTTCTTATGATAAAATAAAGATAGTAAAGAGGTGGTAGGATTGACTGGCAAATCAAAAATTGGTTTTTGGACAATTGCCATTATTATTATTATAATTTTAGCAACATATTATGGTTATGTCATGATTAGTGAGTATAATGAAGAATATGTTATTACAAATTTAAGTATAAACGGTTATGACGAAATTATTGAAAATAATATAGATAACGAATTGTTAATTGTTAGTGATAATAATAAGTATGGCATTATAGATTACAATGGAAATATTATAGAAGACACAATATATGACTTTAATGATATAAAATTAGGATATGATAATTATTATAAAATTGTTGATAGTAACGGAAATAAATTAATTAAAAGAAACAATAAAGTTATAAAAGATGTAACTTATATTGAAGACCCTTATTTATTAATAAAGGATGATAATAATGGGGAATATATAATTTATATTAAAGAATTTGAAAATTTTGCAACTTTAAAAATTGATGATAATACATATATAGCAAATGTGTATGATAGTGGTAAGTATTTTACAAAAATATTAGATATAAACAATGGAATTGTGAAAGAAATAAATGGATATACCTCTAAAGTAATGAAAGATAATAGTATTACTGAAAAATATTTAATTAACATTGACCAAAATAAAGTTAATTTATTAGATATTTTTGATTATTCGTATATTTTAACGAATTATGAAAGAATAGGAGATGAGGAGAATATCTCAGGATATAATTACAGCGGAAGAATAGTTAACGATAATTATATTCCTGTGTGTCTTGAGAATAAATGTGGATTAGTTAACAGTATTGGACAATTTATTATTGAAATGAATTATGATAATGTTAATTCAGTAAAAGAAACTAAACCTAAATATATTTCAGTGGAAAAAGATAAAAAATTTGGAGTTATTGATTTAGAAGAAAAAGAAATAATACCATTT
Organism: uncultured Bacilli bacterium; assembly: GCA_944359705.1. Taxonomy (GTDB): domain Bacteria; phylum Bacillota_I; class Bacilli_A; order RF39; family UBA660; genus CALVVX01. The sequence continues at coordinate 27,291 of CALVSZ010000007.1, forward strand.
AAATATGATAATATATATATATTTAACGACGTTTTCATTTTGGTAAAGGATAATATTTTAACTATAGAAACAAGTTCTGATAATAAAATATATACTACTAAACTAACTAATACTAGTACAGTTGAAATGGACATAGTAAATGATGCTTATGCTATTCTAAAAATTAAGAATAATGAAAATAATGATGAAACAGATAAAATTATTATAATTGACGCTGAATCTAATATGAGAGAATTTAGTCCAAATGAATATTTAGAAATTAAAGATGATAACGGAAATAATAATATATACTATGCAACTTATCATAAAAAAAATAATGAATTAACTATAGATATATATGACGGATTATCAATTGTTAATTCTTACACAATTATTGAACCAAATGAGTTTAATTCCGTTGAATTAACGGCTATTGACAATAATGGAATATTAGTAAAAATGTCTGGAAGCATAACTAATTATTATGCCTTAATATACACTAACAGTAGTGATATAATTACAACCAATGTTTTCAAAAGAGTTAACTTAAGAAAAGATCTACTTGGAACTTACATTGACGTAGAAGATAACACTTTAATTTATTATCAAAGAGATCTTATTTCACATAAATTAGAAGAAAATGTTATAGAAGCTAATTTAGTGGATAAAACGGATAATAAATATATTGTAAAAAAGATAGATAACACCGTATATTTATATTTAATTGATAAAAGATAATTATGTATAAGGAAACTACATAATTTTTCTTTTGTATCTTAAAAAAATGTGATATAATTAACTTATGAGACTCTTATAATAAAATCAGATAGTTAAATTCTACAATATTTGATAGAATTAAATTAGGAAGGTGATGTTATGA
>CALVSZ010000008.1 GCA_944359705.1 uncultured Bacilli bacterium
AGGAATATAATTTCCAGTGAAGTAGAAAAAACTTACCGTGAGGTAAGTTAGTCAAAATTTATTTTGACTTTTGTTCTAATAAAAGACAAATATTATAAAATATCTGTCTACATCATATCTTCTAAATTATCTATTGCTTTTTTCTCAGCATTCATCATTTTTTTCATCATTTTAGAAACATTACCATTTTTTACTTGTTGATATAATAATGTTCCTCCTACTCCTGCCATAATTAAAGCTATACTTGATTTCATTTTCATATTGTAGCCTCCTTTAGAATCTATGAAGTACTTACGTACCATTATTATTATAATATCTATTTCTAAAATTATACTTTATTCTAGACTACAATATCTATTAATAATCTTATCTTTAAGAGTAGTCTTTCTAATTTCTACGCGTTCATTATTTACACCATTTAAAAATGATTTTGGATCTCCTACTAAAATAAGTGCTTTTTTAGCTCTAGTAACCGCAGTATATATAAGCTTATTATAAAGCATTCTATTAAATGAATTTACAATTGGCATTATAACCATCGGAAACTCACTACCTTGGGCTTTATGAACACTAATTGCATAACCATGTCTTATGTTTATATACTTATCAGGTGTATAGGTAACAATATTACCATCAAAATCTACCCATATTTCATTTTTTTTACTAACACTTCTTTTAGAATTAATAATTGCACTGATATAACCAATATCACCATTATAAACATTATTATCTGGATCATTTACTAATTGCAATACTTTATCTCCTACTCTATATACTACATCACTAAATACTAATTCATTTTTACTAGGATCTTCTTTATTAAAAATTCGTTGTAATAATTTGTTTAAATTATCTATTCCATTTAACGATTTATACATAGGAGCAAGTATTTGGATATCTTTATCAGTATATCCTTTATTAATTGCTTTTAATACAATTTGTTCTATATATAGCATAACTTCATCATTACTACAATTTATAAAATTATAATCATCTTTTTTCATAAGAAAGCTATCACTTATATCTTTATCTTTAATTTCAGTAGCAAGTATAGGTATATAAGACTCTTCTTTTTGTCTATATAAAGATTTTAATTTAATTACGTCTATCATGTCACTATCTATTAAATCTTTTAAAACTTGACCTGGTGCAACACTTGGTAGTTGATAATAGTCTCCTACTAAAATTAATTTGACGTCTCTTCTTATCCCTTTCAATAAGGAAGACATAAGAATATTATCAATCATACTAACTTCATCTATTATTATATATTTCTCTGGATTAGGACTATATTCATCAACCATAAAAGTATTTCTCTCTTTATCCCATCCTAAATACTTATGAATAGTAAAGGCTGGAATATTAGTAGTTTCCATTATTTTCTTAGCAGCTCTACCTGTCGGAGCAAGTAAAGCAATATCATCTATTTTGGCTTTTAATTCATATCTAAGTAAATGAACAATTGCTTTTATAATTGTAGTTTTTCCTGTTCCTGGTCCTCCAGTTATTATTGTTAAATTATTATTAAGTGCTTTCATAATAGCATCTTTTTGGACGTTATCATAAGTTATATTATTAGTCTTTTCCAACTTATTAATAACATTTTCTAAATCTTTTATTTTATTTTTTTTCATGTCATTTAAATAACATAATCTATATGTAATATATTCTTCAGCATCATAATAACTTTTTAAATAATATTTATCATTATCTATTACTATTTTTCCCTTTTTATTTAGTAATATAAGTAATTCTTCTAATTTTTCTATGTCAATATCACTAACATAACTAATTATTTTATTATAAATATCTTCTTTAAACAAATATGTATCACCATTTTCAAAGCATAATTCCTTCATCAAATAGATAATTAAAGCTTCTATTCTTCGATCATCAGTTTTTATAATTCCCATATTAGAAGCAATATCATCTATTATATTAAAATTAAATTCCATATCATCAATTAAATTATAAATATTATCTTTAATTTTATCTAAAGAATTACTTCCATACTTTTTAAGTATATTCATAGCTTCTTTATTATTAAAACCCAAGCTAGTCATTTCTATAACCATTTTGCTAGATCCTTGATAAGTTTCTAATATATTATGAATTTTATTAATTTTTTCTTCTGAGAGTCTAGGAATTCCTTTTAATTTTTCTTTATCATTAAGAATTACATCTAGTGTTTTATCTTTAAATTTATCAACTATTTTTTTAGCTGTAGTCTCTCCAATTGGAAACATATCACTAGATAAGAATCCTACTAATTCTTCTTCTTTGGTAGGAATTTCTATTTCATAAGTACTTACTTCCAATTGATCACCATATTTATTATGTTTAGTATACTTACCATTAAATTTATAAGTCGTACGATAATTAAGTTCTGGCAGTGTACCCACAATATGAACATGTTGCTTATCAACTAACTCCGGTATATCAGTTTGTTTTATTTTTACAACTGCGACTGTATAATTATTTATTTCATTAAAATATATTACTTTTTTTAAATTGCATTTAATATATGACATAAGTAATCACCACAATATATATTGTACCACAAAAAAAATATCTAAAAAGATATTTATTCATGAGTTTGTTCGGCTGATGCATGTATATAACCGGAATATGTTTTACCCGCATACGTATTATCAATAATACTACCATCAACCCATATATATATTGTATAAGTGGTTAATGTTTTAGTTAAATCTACAGTTGCTAAATCAATAGTATTTGCAGAAACATTACCACTAGCTACTTCACTAGTACCTTTATATACTGCATACTTAACAGCACCATCAGTTAATTTAATTGCATTTGTAGAACTACTATCTGTAGTTAATTTAATAGTAGCTGACCCTCCAATATTGCAACTAGCATCAATTCCAATTTGAACAGTAGTACTCTTACCACCAGTATAAGTTGCTGATGGAATAATCTCACCATTTATATTTTGACCATTAACATAATTTATTGTAAAGCATTCAGTTGACCCTCCAATTATGGTATTACCGCTAGTCCATGTGAACCATGCATAAGTAATGCCTACAATTAAAGCGATAAATGCAATTACTCCAAATAAGGTCCCAAAAAGTTTATAATTCTTCATGAGTTTCACCTCTACATTAATAAGAATAGCATAAATAAAATTAAATTACAACGATAGTTTATAACTTTTTTTATTATGTTTAATTTTGCTATTGAGAGATATAAAATTTTTTTTGTTTTTTTTAAAATACATATTGACAAAATTAGCATATTACATTATTATATAAATCACCAATTCAAATTTTAAGCGAATTGGTGCTAGTATCACACTAGCCAACCCCTTTTTATTCTTTTTGGAAGAGACTCTATGAGTCTCTTTTGGTTTATTTTTATAATTTAAATTAATAAATATAAGAAAAGAACACTAATTAATTAATGTTCTTGAATAACTATTTAGATTGATAATTAGATCCACTTAATTGATTTTGAGCTAATTTAACTAATCTCTTAGTGATTTCTCCACCAACTGATCCATTAGCTCTAGCAGTAGCGTCTGGTCCTAAGTTAACACCAAACTCATTAGCTATTTCATATTTCATTCTTTCGATAGCTTGTTTTGCTCCTGGAACTGACATTTTGTTATTAGAGTTTGTCATTCTTTCACCTCCTACACTTATAAGATGTGAAAGTTTTTTAATTTCATACTTCTTTTTTTATGGTAATTTTTGTTAAATATCAAATTTATTAATATCATTATTTATAGTTATTATTTCTCTATTTTTTACACAGTTTTTAATCATATTTTCATAATCAAAACCGTTTTCATATATAATAGCTTTTCCTAATACAGGATTAATAACTGGATGCTTTGGTAAAAAGATTGTACAACAGTCTTCATATGGTAATATTGAAGTCTCATAAGTACCTATTTTTTTACTTATATCAATTATTTCTAATTTATCTAAACAACAAACTGGTCTTAATATTGGATAATTAGATACATTATTAATTACATTCATACTATTTAGAGTTTGACTTGCCACTTGTCCTACACTCTCACCATTTATAATAACTAAACTATTAATATCTCTTGCTACTAATTCACTTATTCTATACATCATCCTACGCATTATGGTTATCATATATGAAGAAGGACAGTTTTTATATATAGCTTCTTGTATTTCTGTAAAATTTATTATATGTAATACAATATTAGTATTATATTTACATAATTTTTCAACTAATTTTTTTACTTTGTTTTTTGCTGCTATACTAGTATGTGGAGGAGATTCAAAATAAATGCATTCTATTTTAATTCCTCTTTTCATGGCTAAGTATCCTGCTACTGGAGAATCAATTCCTCCTGATAACATAAGTAGCCCTTTACCAGCAACTCCAACGGGATATCCTCCTATTCCTTTTATTTCTTTAGTATATATATAAGCATAATCTTCTCTTATTTCAATTTTTAATTCATATTCTGGATTATGTACATCAACACTTATGTTTTCTTTATTTTTTAAAACTAAACTACCAATAATATTATTAAATTCCATACTTGGAATTGGAAATCTTTTATCGCTTCTTTTTGTTTCTACTTTAAAAGTTTTAAAATCAATATCTTTAACTATTTCTAAAACACTAGTTTTAATAATATCAATATTATTATCTACTTTATATGCTACTACTATACCATGAATACCAAATACATTTTTTAATATATCTACTATTTCATCAATATTATCATCTGTTTCAATAAACATTCTTACTCTATTTTTAATTATTTTGATATTATAATTTTTTAATTGTTTTTTTATATTTTCACATAAAGTATTTATAAAAATATTACGATTATTTTTTTTGGTAGTAAGTTCCCCATATTTAATTAATATTATTTTTTCCATAATACACCTCTTTTTTCTTTATTAATTATAATTTAACAGATAAATATAGTCAAGAAAAAAGCATACTTAAATATGCTTAGCAAGGTCTTTTACCTGATTTGAATTTTTCAATATCGTCATCGTCAGTGTTGATATATTTAAATTCATTAACATCTGGTTTATTATCATAATATACATATATAGTTATTGGATTTCCATCATTATCTTCAGCCATTGATTCTGTTATCCAGCCTAAATCTTTTAATTTACTAATTGTTAAATAGCAACTTCCTTTCTTTAAAAGCTCATAAAAGCCATCTTTTTTACTTAATCTAATTTCTACTTCAGATAAGATTAATTCTTTTTTAGCCTTAATTTGTTTTTCTTCACTTCTAGATAATGCTGATGTAATTGATGGAATAGCTATTCCCATTATAATTAATAAAATAACTATGACTGCTAATAACTCTACTAAAGTAAATCCATTATTATTTAATTTTTTCATTATTATCTTACTATTCCAGCTTGAGGTGGCAACATCTGTTGCTCTTTTTCTTCTAATAATGGGATACTTTTTTGCAAATGACTTACTAATATATCCAATCTTTCTCTAGGATACATATTACCAAAAATTTTATCATAATCAATTTTTACTTTTCCAGAAAAACTATTATTAGGAATATTATAACATTTGATATCAACGTTTTCCTTTGTAATTCTAAGCTGACAATTATGTACAGACGTATCAGTCTTTGGACGCGGTTTTGCAATATCCAAAGTCATAACTCCATGATGATAATCTAGCATCATTCCTTGTCCCATTGACCTTCCTTTAATACTAATTATTTTGTCTACAAAAGGTTTTAAATTATAAAATTTATTAGTTTTACCTGACAAAAAATTGTCTATAGCAAAACATACTGAAGTATCAATTCCATTTTCCATATTAAATTCCTTCTTTCTTATTTAATTCATTACTTCTATCAATATAGGTAGTGTGTAAATATTTATAAGCAACATCACTTAGTGGTTCATTTAAGAAATTATTATATATATTTATAATATCCATATTTTGATAACATACTCTACTTTTGTTATTTTTGTCTATTTCATATAAACTACTTGATCTTTTATTTTTAATGTCTGGTGTAATTGGCATATTTACTTTAGGTTGTCCACCACCAGAAATACATCCACCTTCACAAGCCATTACTTCGATAAAATCATAATATACTTCTTTATTTTTTATTTTTTCTAAAATTTTTCTAGCATCTCCCGTACCATTTATAACAGCTAATTTTAATTTAATATCATTAATAACTAATTCTGCTTCTTTTACATTAGATAGTCCTCTTACATCATTAAATTCTAATAAATTATCTGAAGGATCTTTACCTGTTAATATTTTATAAGCATACCTACATGCTGATTCCATTACTCCTCCTGATGTTCCAAATATAGTTCCTCCACCTGATCCTTCTTGCATTAAATTATCAAAAGAAGAATCATCTAAATCTTTAAAATTAATATTTTCTTCCTTTATATATCTAGCAAATTCTCTTGTAGTTATAACATAATCAATATCTCCCTTTAACTCTTCTCTATTTATTTCATATTTTTTAGCAGTACACGGAGTTAAAGCAACACTTATAATATCATCTCGGTCTATATTTTTTAATTTAGCAAAATAATTTTTAATCATAGATCCTTCCATTAGAATAGGACTTTTACAAGTAGATAAATTTTCTAAAAATTCTGGATAAAATATTTCAACAAATTTAACCCAAGCAGGACAACAACTTGTAAACATTGGCAATGTATCTTTATCATTTATACGTTTTATTAGCTCTGATGATTCCTCCATTATGGTCAAGTCTGCTCCAAAAGTAGTATCAAAAACATATTTAACTCCCAACTTTTTCAAAGCTGATACTATTTTACCAATAGTAATACTCCCTGGTTCCATACCAAATTCTTCTCCAATGGATACCCTAACGGCAGGCGCTACCTGAAATATAACTATTTTTCCTTTTTTAATTTCCTCTTTTACTTTTAAATAATCATATTGTTCTACTATAGCATTAGTAGGACAAGAGATAGAACATTGACCACATCCAATACAAATTGCTCTATTGCCTGTATTTTCTAAATTATAATATCCATATACACTGAGACTGCCTTTACAAATTCCCTTACATATACCACATTTTATACATTTTTCTTCTATTCGTTTAATTGACGGATTATCTTCATCAATTGGCACTCTTATATCAGAAAACATATGTTTACTCATTTATTATATACCACCTACCTTGTATATATTATATCAATTAAATTTTGTAAAGTAAATATTTCATGTTATAATTTAGTTGGTGATTATTATATGAAAAAATTTAATATGGTAGATGAAGAATTTACATGTGAGAACTGCAATAAAAAAGTAAAAAAATTAAATTATACGGCAAGAGATCATTGCCCTTATTGTTTATATTCTAAACATGTTGATATAAATCCTGGTGATAGGGCAAATTCATGTATGGGATTAATGAAGCCAATTGGAATTGAAAAATTTAAAAACACTTATAAAATTATTTATAAGTGTTCTAAATGTAATAGTATTCATAAAAACATAATTGCTATTGATGACGACTTTGATGAAATTATAAGGATTTCCAATATTAACCCATTTTAATTTCTCTTATTAAGTCATAAATACTTGGAATTACAAGTATAAATATGAACAAGATAAATACCAGTATTAATAACGTCTTAATATCAGACGTTATTTTTATTGTATTTTTTTTACCTTGTGTACTTTTATAAGTAGGAACATATGTATAATTAACATTAGAATTATAATTAGAACCCGAATTAGGATTAACATTATTGTCATTATTGTAATAAGTTCTATTGTCTTTTTCTAATAAAGAATTTACTGACATTTGTGGATGATTATCACTAGTTGGTTGCGATGTATTTATGTTATTGTTGTTATTATTTTCAGACGCTTTATAAGGAGCTACGTCTCCAAATTCTTTTTCAACCGAAGTTGAAGTAGGATTATCATCAGAAAATTTTTCATTAAACTTCTTCATTATTTCTTCATCATTCATTATGCATTCCCTCCTACTTTAATATTATTATTGTTGATTTTCACCAGTTACAAACATACTTGCTATATCAGAGTTATCAGTACTATTTGGTATAGTTGGCATCTCAACTGCTGGAGCAACACTAGGTTGTACTGGCGGTATTGGTGGTTCCATTGCTGGTCCCATACTTGGTGCTACCGGTGGTACTGGGGGTTCATTTGTTGGTCCCATACTTGGTGCTACCGGTGGTACTGGGGGTTCATTTGTTGGTCCCATACTTGGTGCTACCGGTGGAACTGGAGTTTCCATTGCTGGTCCCATACTTGGTGCTACCGGTTGAACTGGAGTTTCCATTGTTGGTCCCATACTTGGGGCTACCGGTGGAACTGGAGTTTCCATTGTTGGTCCCATACTTGGTGCTACCGGTGGAACTGGGGATTCCATTGCTGGTCCCATACTTGGAGCTACCGGTGGAACTGAAGATTCCATTGCTGGCTCTATACTTGGAGCTACCGGTGAAACTGGAGTTTCCATTGTTGGTCCCATACTTGGAGCTACCGGTGGAACTGGAGTTTCCATTGCTGGTCCCATACTTGGAGCTACCGGTGGTACTGGAGTTTCCATTGCTGGTCCCACACTTGGTGGTACCGGTGGAACTGGGGATTCCATTGCTGGCTCTATACTTGGTGGTACCGGTGGTACTGGAGTTTCCATTGCTGGTCCCATACTTGGTGGTACCGGTGGTACTGGGGATTCCATTGCTGGCCCCATACTTGGAGCTACCGGTGGTACTGGGGATTCCATTGCTGGCTCTATACTTGGAGCTACCGGTGGTACTGGAGTTTCCATTGTTGGTCCCATACTTGGAGCTACCGGTTGAACTGGGGATTCCATTGTTGGTCCCATACTTGGTGCTACCGGTGGTACTGGAGATTCCATTGTTGGTCCCATACTTGGAGCTACCGGTGGAACTGAAGATTCCATTGCTGGCTCTATACTTGGAGCTACCGGTTGAACTGGAGTTTCCATTGTTGGTCCCACACTTGGTGGTACCGGTGGAACTGGGGATTCCATTGCTGGTCCCACACTTGGTGGTACCGGTGGAACCGGGGATTCCATTGCTGGCTCTATATTTGGAGTTACTGGTGGTATTGATGCACTTATATTTACTTGCGCACCCCCATCATTTACCCCTAAAATAGGAGCAGCATTTAATTCATTATTATTCATATTTTGCTCTGTCATATTATTTTCTTGTTGCACATTATTTAATGTTTTATTTCCATTAACACTTGCAACTTCCTCCTTCTTTTTTTTCATTTTTAACTTTCTATCTGCTAAAAAGCCAATAACAGTTATAATTAATACAACTAATATAACTATAATCCAAATGTTATACTTATATAAAAAGTCAATAAAGCTCATAACAACCTCCATATTCTATTCTACTAAAAGATACCACATTTTCTAAAAAAATGCAATCATTTATATTCAATATTTTTATCAATCTTTGCCAATGACGACACTGATAAATCATATGCCTGCTTATATTGACCATTTTTAAATAATTTAGTAGCAATATCTAAATCTGCATTGATGCTAGGGTACATACTTCGATATCTATTTCCATAAACTATTGCTTTTTCTGCTAACATCACAGTTTTAACCATATCATTTGTCTTATTATATATTTTAAATACTAAATCTCTTGCTGTATCTACCCTTATATTTAAAATTTTAATAACAATTGGCTTTTTATCTAATTCTTTTAGAACCTCACGTATTGCGTCCTGTGCTTCTTTTAATTCTATAAAATAACTACTAGGTATAACTGGTATTTTATACTCTTTTAAACGATATTTTGATTGTTTTAACAACTTTTGAATTGCATCTAATTGCTCTTTTGCCCTAGTCTCATCATCCTTCATACTTGTAATAGATCTAAGTTGATAATCCAAATCATCCTGAAGTCTAGATAAACTAAGATTAAGACCATCTAATTCACTTACTAATTTAGAATAAGCAAAAGTATGTCCATTACCATGTGTTAATAACATTTTATAATCTTCATTTATTTTCTCCAAGTTTTTATTTAAAATACTAAATTTATTAATTGATTCTTCAGTTAAATCATAAGTATTTTTAATATCATCTATTTGTAAGTAAATATCCTTTACTATTTTAGTAATTTTATCTAATTTAGTTTTAAATTTTTTCGTATTCTCCTTAAAGACATCTTTGCTTTCTTTTTCTTTATCAAAGTCATTATATAATGTATCAAAATAATTTAGCATAGTCTTAAGTTCAATTTTAGAGTCTCCAATATTTAATTTTTTTAATTCCTCGATTATATTGTTTATTTTATTTTTTATTTCTTTAATATTATATTCAACATTCAAATAATCAAGTGGATATCCATCTCTTAGCATTCGAAAATAAAGTGTTGTAATTTCTTCTATCTTATTTGGGAGTAACACTGTTGCCGTCAACATAATTGAAGGGACTTCTTCGACGATGTTTTTCATCTTGTCTATTTTATTTTCTAAATCTTCGACTATTTTTTCTACTAAAACATACTCATTGCAATCCATTGCATCTTCGAACTCTTTTAATTTCAAATCAATATCATCAAATTCTTTAGAAATATATTCCCCTATTTCTCCATAATCCTTAATTGTTCTTTCAAATTTACTTTTTATTTCTCGATAATTTATTTTTAATTTAGTAATAAGTGAACGATTTCTTTCTTCAGATGTTGTAATAACTTTTATTTCTTCAATTAATTTATCACTTTTTTTCTTAAGTTGCATAATATCCATCTCTATATATGCAATTTTCCTAATTGCTTGCTTATAATCTTTTTTATCAATTAAAAATTCAGCATCAGAAATCATATCATTTATTTTAGGTATACTATCATCTTTTATTTCTCTAAAAGTACTATCCCAATAATCTAATTTACCTTTTAAATTATCTGTTTTAACTAATTCTTTTACTTTAGAAATTTCTGATAATATAGGAACTCCTATTATCATATTTTTTTCTAAATCTAGTTCATTTATTTCATTTTTATACCGTGATAATTGCTTTCTTTTTACAATAAATAAACTTATAATGCTTATAATAAAAGTCATTATAGAAATTGTTAATATAACAAAAAATATATTTTCATTCATTTAATCACCTCAACTATTTTCTATAACTATTTTATCATATATTATTTAAAATTTAAATAAATGTTTAAAATTTAAACATTTATTTTTTCCTATTACTATGTTGACTTATTTTATTTTCACTAAGGAATCTATCAGTATTTATTCTAAAATTATTCATTGACCTAAACAAATCATAAAAATCTTCTATTTTATCAAATGGATTTAATTTATCAATAACTCTTTTTATTTCATTAATTAATATTTGGGGGAATTCTTGATAATGAACACTTAAAATCTTAGTAAGTGTTAAACTTATCTTTATTCTTTTATATAGTAAGTTTTCTTGAGAGCCATTTTCAAAAGATTCTATTTCTTGAATAGGCATTGATGACATTATTGCAAAATCTTTTTGCGATATTTTTAGTAATTGTCTTAATTCACTAAATTCTTTTCCATAATTAATTTCTTCATCCATTTTATTACTCACTTTCTAACTCAAATATTGCATCTCTAAGTTCCATAGCCTTTTCAAAGTCTAATCTCTTAGCTGACGCTTTCATTTCTCTACTTAATCTATCGATTAAATCAGCTTTATCTTTTTTAGACATTTTTTGTTTCTTTTCTTCTTTCATCTCTAAATCATTAGATACTACATCTCTTATTTCTTTTTCAATTGTCTTAGGTATTATGTTATGCTCTTCGTTATATTTATTTTGAATATTTCTTCTTCTTTCTGTTTCTTTAATTGCTATTTGCATGGCTTCGCTTATAGTATCTGCATACATTATTACATGACCATTAGCATTTCTAGCGCATCTTCCAATTGTTTGAATTAAACTTCTAGAACTTCTTAAGAATCCTTGCTTATCAGCATCCATTATTGCAATTAAACTAACTTCAGGAATATCTATTCCTTCTCTAAGTAAGTTAATACCTACGACAACATCATATTTTCCAAGACGTAAATCTCTGATTATTTGTAATCTTTGTAATGTCTTAATTTCATTATGAAGGTATGCTACTTTTATGTCAATACTTTTTAAATAATTTGACAATTCTTCTGCCATTCTTATTGTCAAAGTTGTAATTAATACTCTCTCATTTTTATCTATTCTCTTATTTATTTCATTAACTAAACTATCAATTTGATTTTTGGTGGGTTTTACTTCTATAGTTGGATCTAATAGTCCCGTTGGTCTAATTATTTGTTCTACAACTTTGTTATTTACTTTTTCTAATTCATAATCTCCAGGCGTTGCTGATACATAAATAGCTTGATTAATCTTTTTCTCAAATTCATCAAATTTTAAAGGCCTGTTATCTAGAGCACTAGGAAGTCTAAATCCATAGTCCACTAAATTTTGTTTTCTTGCTCTATCACCATTATACATTCCTCTTACTTGTGGAAGGGTTACATGTGATTCATCTACCACAAGTAAATAATCTTTCGGGAAAAAGTCCATTAATGTTGTTGGCGTTTCTCCTTCTTTTTTTAAAGCAATATGTCTAGAATAATTTTCTATACCTCTACAAAAGCCTGTTTCTAAAAGCATTTCCATATCATAATTTGTTCTTTCTCTTAGTCTTTGTTCTTCAATTAACTTGTTATTTTCTTTAAAATAATTTAATCTTTCTTCTAATTCTTTCTTTATATTTTCTACGGCTATTTTAAGCTTATCATCACTAGTTACAAAGTGAGATGCTGGAAATATTGATACGCTCTTTTTATCTTTTAAAATTTTACCAGTTATTGTATCGAATTCACTTATTCTATCAATTTCATCACCAAAAAATTCAATTAAAAGTCCATTTTTCCTTTCGTATGCAGGAATTATTTCTATAGAATCTCCTTTTACTCTAAAAGTACCTCTTTTTAAATCAATATCATTTCTTTCATATAACATATCTACTAATTTTTTTAACACACTATCTCTTTCAATAGTATCCCCTACATTTAAAGTAAGCATTTTCTTTAAATATTCTTCTACTTCTCCAATACCATAAATACAGGAAACTGAAGCTACTACAATTACATCTTTTCTTGATAATAATGCTGAAGTTGCTGAATGTCTTAACTCATCTATCTCATCATTAATAGAAGAATCCTTTTCAATATAAGTATCTGTAGACGGTACATAAGCTTCGGGTTGATAATAATCATAATAAGATACAAAATATTCTACACGATTATTAGGGAATAATTCTTTTAATTCAGAATAAAGTTGTCCTGCTAAAGTCTTATTATGTGCCAAAACTAAAGTTGGTTTATTTACTTCTTTTATAACGTTTGCAATAGTAAAAGTTTTACCTGTTCCGGTAGCTCCTAATAAAACTTGCTCTTTTTCATTATTATTAATCCCATCAACAAGTTTTTTTATAGCTTCAGGCTGATCCCCACTTGGTTGATACGTCGATATTAACTCAAACATTTATTATCACTCCTATTTCTATTAATAATATTTACACTTTAAAAAAATAGTATTATTTACTATTTATTTCTCTATTAATCCATTTCATTATTATATTTACTACATAATCTATTTCTTCTTGAGATAATTGTTTATCTTTAGGTATATGATGCCACTTATAAAGACAAGTTCTGCAACAAGTTGCAGTCGCATGTTGTGCTATAAATACAGGATGACCTTTCATTGGGGTTTGTTTTCCATCATTTTTTATATCTTTAGGTGCTAATCTCTTAGTTATAAAATCATATGCATGTCTTTTTATAGTATCCATTCCCTTATCTTTAACATATTTAATATCTATATCTTTTAATTTAAAACTACTTCTAAACTTTGATTTTAATAAATTATTTAATATAACTTCACTATTCATAATACTTAACTCAATATTTTCCTTTTTCTAGTCAGCATCTTATTTATTAAATATATTGCTTGTTTCTTATCGTCATCTTCTAGATAAGTTTTTAATTTTAAAAGATCTAAATAATCTCTTTTAACACCACACCCATTATTATCTATATAATACTCTATTTGCAGTTGAGAAAATATTTCTAACCACTTAGAATTATAATAAATAATTTTATCAAATAAACTATCCATTTCAATAATTCTCCCTTCAATTACCATAGGATTAAAATCAGCATTATTATAATTATCACTAAAAAAATATACTTCATTTTTTATAAAATTATCTATGGAATCAACAGAGAGTTCTTGACCAATTAATTTATATAATATAACTATATTATTAAAAGTATTACTCATAGCTAATTCAGAAGAATATTGACTATATTTTACATTATCAGTTAAACATGACCATTCATCAGCTTGACTATTAATGATCATCTCTTTAATTACTTTAATAGTATTCTCATCGCTTATTCCGTTAAAAATAAGATATCTTTGATTTAGTAGTTCTAGTTCATAAAAAATTATAAACCATAATGAATTGTTCCCTTCATATAATTCGCGTACTACACGTTCATTAATATATAACTCATCATACGAAATACTTTCTATCAATTCTTTCTCATTATTTATAATACACTTAAATGAATCATTAATACTACTTCCTCTTGATAAATGAACATATTCTGTTATTAACTCTTGTAATTTATTTTTAAAATCATCATATTCTAGTTCAGTATCATATAAACTACCTAATATTTCAACCATAACATATCCTCTTCCCTTATAAAATAACAATATACACTATAAATATAATATCATAAATACATATACATGTCAAAAATCTCATTACTATAAAAATTAGTAATGAGACTTATTTATTTATTAATTTTTTTTAATATTTTAGCCATTTTTTCTTGATTAGCAATAGATAATTCTGTTAGAGGTAGTCTAGGTATTCCATAATTATATCCAAGTAAATTGAGAGCATATTTAACAGGGATTGGATTTACTTCACAAAATAGCATATTAATTAACTCTAGTGAATCTAGTTGCATTTTGCATGCTTCTTTTACTTCACCGTTTAAATATTTATGAACCATTTGGCAAGTGTATTTGGGCATTATATTGGATAATACAGAGATTACTCCTATACCCCCTAATGACAAGATAGGAATTGTTTGATCATCATTTCCAGAATATATATGTAAATTATCTCTACATAAACTAGCTATTTTAGCAATTTGCGATATATTACCACTAGCTTCTTTTATGGCAACAATATTCTTTATTTTTGATAATTCTAAACAGGTTTCTGGTAATATATTAACACCAGTCCTACTTGGAACACTATATAATATAATTGGAATATTTACGTGTTCTGCTATCGTTTTATAATGAATAACTAAACCATTTTGGGTTGCTTTATTATAATAAGGAGTCACTATTAGTAGAGCATCTGCCCCCATTTGTTCAGCATACATAGATAATTCAATTACATTCTTAGTATTATTTCCTCCTGTTCCAACAATAACTTTAGTTCTTTTATTTATCTTATCGATAGCATATTTAATTACTTCTTTTTTCTCTTCATTACTCATTGTAGAAGATTCTCCAGTCGTTCCACATACAATAATTGCATCTATCCCATTTTTTATCTGATCTTCAATTAAATTACCAAATGCTTCGTAATTAATACCATCTTCACTAAAAGGCGTGGCTATGGCGGTTCCACACCCGACGAAAACTTTTTCTTTCATTTTATCTCCCCCTAAAGATTATTTTTCTTTTCCATAACACGTTTTAATACTTTCCCTTTACCGTTATGATATGCTTCTAATGATAACTCTTGATTCAAGTTATTAATAATATTAGCAATTAATAATGAGCAATCAACATCTATATACCATTCTTTATCTTTTATATATTGAGGAACATATGATAAGTTAGCAGAATAAACTTTGTCAAAAATTCCTTCCTCATATGCTTTATCAAACATCATAATATCATCTACGAATAATGCAAAAGTTACAATTAAATATATATTTCTAGCGCCTCTATCCTTTAAGTACTTTGCTGTTTCTAACATTGATCCTCCTGAAGAAATCATATCATCTACAACTATTACATCCTTGTCTTTAACATCACGTCCTAAATATACATGTTCGGCAATTGGATTTTTTCCATCGATAACTTTACTAAAATCTCTTCGCTTATAAAATAGTCCTACATCACTTCCTAATATTTCTGCATAATATCTAGCTCTTTCTACTGCTCCCATATCGGGACTAACTACCAATATATTATTAATATCTTCATTTTCTACTAATTTATCTAGAATCATATTTGTTGGATAAAAATTATCAAAAGCTAAATTAGGAACAGCGTTAGC
This sequence comes from uncultured Bacilli bacterium, assembly GCA_944359705.1. GTDB lineage: Bacteria > Bacillota_I > Bacilli_A > RF39 > UBA660 > CALVVX01. The sequence continues at coordinate 16,387 of CALVSZ010000008.1, forward strand.
CACATTAGGATCATGAGCATCAAATGTTACAATATTCTTTACTCCCATTCTTTCTAACTCTTGAAGAGCTATAGCACAATCTAAAGATTCCCTACCTTTTCTTTTATGTTGTCTTGATTGATATAATAGTGGTATTATTAAATTTATTTTCCTAGCATGCCCACTAGTGGCATTCATTGCTCTTTTTATATCTTGAAAATGTTCATCCGGTGACATATAGTGTTTCATACCATGAAACATAAAGCTTACTCCATAATTACCTACATCAGATAAAATGTATAAATCTTTTTCACGAACACTTTCTTCAATTCTTACCTTACCTTCTCCATTTGCAAATCTACTAGCAGTCATTGGAACAATATAATCATTATTATTTCCTCTTAACTCTTGTAAGTGAGCATTTACTTTATCTCCTATTTCTTTAATATTATCAAATACTATTAAACCTAAATTATCATTCATACTTAAATACTTCCTTTACTTCATTTTATTAATTCCATTCATTATTAAAATAAAAATTATTTTGCTTCTCATTATCCAAAGTTGTTTTATTACCATGACCTGGATACAATATTATATTCTTATTAATTTTTTTTATTTTTAAAATGGATTTTTTCATTTCATCAATACTACTATTTTCAAAATCACATCTGCCAATGCTACTATTAAAAATAAAGTCTCCGGTAAACATAATGTTATCTTCATAAAAATAATATGAAACCGAGTCATCTGTATGCCCTTGCGTGTATATTACTCTAAATTTAAAGTCCCCAACTGTATATTCTTTTTCTTCTAAATTATCATATTTATAAACTGGTATATTAGAATAATCTTTTATAAAATTATTTAGTGCCCCTATATGATCAAAATGACTATGTGTAATTAGTATTGCAATTACATCATTATTTTCTATTTTATTTAAAATTTTTTTATATTCATCACCGGGGTCAATTATTATAATTTTATTATTCTTCTTTAAAATATAACAATTACATTTATAAGTCCCTACCTCTATTTTATCTACATTCATCTAATCCTCCTTTTACTCATTGTATCAAATTTTTGTAAATTTTCAAATATTTTGTAGACATTTAACTTAATTTATAATAAAATTAAGTTGTAGGTGATGATATGAACAAAGACTATGAAAATAATGTTATAAACCTAAGTGATTATAATCCTGATGAAGCGCTTAAATATGTAGAAGAAAGAAATAGAAGATACAAATTAGAAAGAAGACAAATGCGCAGAAGACAAAAAGTAAAAGATGCTGAAAATAAAGCCGTTGCAGGCGTAGGCATTGTTGTCATTGGAGGAACTGTCCTTTTATCAATTACACTTTTTTCTAATATATTAAATCATAATTTTGAAAACAATATGTTAGCTAATACTGCTGGAGTTGTTGGATTAATTATTTCTGGTAAATTTCTTAACGATAACATAAAAGAAATACTAGCATCTTTTAAATATTTATGTAAAAGATTTATTGAAAAGCATATAAAAATTACTGATAAAGAGGTAAACTTATTTATAGATGAGATATCTCCATATATAGATGAAGAAAGGCCTTTTGTACAAGGGGAAGTAAAACCATTTAAAAGAAAATAATACAAGCTATGTTGCTTGTATTTTTTTAAATCTATCTAAACTTACTTTAAAACTACGATAACTAACATTTATTGTACCCATAACTTCAAAATTAGAAAGTATTTGACTATAATAAGTATAAATAAGAAGTATAGTTCCTATTTCCATTTTTCCAATATGAACTAAATATATAGCATAAATTATAAGTAAATATCTAGTTATTTCAATAATTCCTAAAACTATATATATAATTAATTGAGATATTAAATTAAATGTAGTATTTTCTTGTAAATACTCTTTATTCCTACTTACTAATCTTTTAGATAATTCCAAGTCTTTTCTCTTATTTTCTTTTTCATTAATATATAAATCGTTTACGACAATTATTTTTTTATCTAGTGCCACTTTTCTCTTTTGATTTAACACTTGAACTTTATTACCAGTTAAAATAAATATTATAAATAATATTACCGATATAATAATAGTTATTATAAATATATATATATCAATTGATAAAAAATAAAAATATATAACTATAAATTCTAACACCTGAATTACTCTTGTTACTAAATTACCTAAAAAAGTACATATAATATCAATGTCTTCGTTTGATATATTATTATATTCTCCTAAAGATAATTGTTTAATTTTATCATTATTTCCATTTACAATTGTATTAATATAATTTGAATATATTTTGTTATAGAATAAAAACCATGTTTTTTGATTTAAATATTCCCAATAGTAATGAAATAAAGATAACATAAGAGCAATTATAACTAAGAAGTAAGCCTTTCTATAATCTCCTTCTGTTAAATGATTTACTGCTTTAGTCCAAAAAATAGGGATTATTAATAATAATCCTCTAATAAACACTGATGTCGTTATTTTATATGCAAATTCTTTTTTGGCTTTTTTCATTATTTCAATGATTTGCAATATATCACCCCTATTTTATTTTGACCACATCTCCATTTTCTAAATTAAATAATTTAGCTTCATCTTTATCGACATGCAACTCTAAAGAATAAGACGAATCTTTTTTTATGTGAACATCATCTATTATTTGATTATCATTAGTTATTACTGATACCACATCATTAGTATTATAACCTTCTAACTCTTCATTATTAGCATGGATATGTCTAGCTGCAATTATACATGAATTTTTACGAAATATTTCTTTTTCTCCATTTACAATAGTAATACTCTCAGAATTATCTAAATCTCCAGAATCTCTAACTGGAGGATTTATTCCAAGTATTTCACAATCAGATTTTAATACTTCTACTTGAGTATACTTTCTAGTAGGGCCTAAAACTCTTACTCTATCAATGATTCCTTTATTTGTCTTTATAGACACGACTTCTTCACAAGCATATTGTCCCTTTTGTGATAAATCTCTTTTTTTAGTAAGAATATAACCTTTTCCAAATAATTCTTCTACATCTTTATCTGTTAAATGAACATGGTGATTAGACACCCCAACATTTATTTTCATTTTATCATCTCCTGTTGGTATTATATCAAAACTACTAATAATAAACAATAAATTATCATTTTTTTTATATTAGGTCATATATTTTATTGTTAGAAAGGATGATTTTATGAATGGAAATTATTATCAAAATCCTATGTTTCCAGGACAAGGATTAAATAACAACACAGTTCCTAATCAACAAAGTGTTCCTAGTTATGAGCAATCACAAACGACATATACTCCAAGTTATTCTGAACAATCATATATAGAAAATGTAATTAGATTAAATAGAGGAAAAAAAGCAAGATTTCATATAACTGTTCCTGGGTCAAAGGAATGGCAAGATCGTGTTTTTAACGGTATTATTGAGCAAGCAGGAAGGGATCATATAATTGTATCTAATCCAGAGACTGGAGAATGGTATTTAATTTTAATGATATATCTGGATTTCGTAACTTTTGAAGAGCCTATTAATTATATTAAAGATTTTAGGAATACATAATTATTGTAAAAGATATTTTTATTTGTTATAATTATAATAGGATGTGATTATATGGATTTATTATTTTTTATATTATTACCTATTATAATTATTATATGTGTTATTGTTTCGTTATACGTCTATTATTATAATAAAATTCAAGATTTAATTATTCGAATTAATGAAGTCGAAAATATAATTGATACTTCGCTTCGTAATAAATATGATTACCTTAATAAAGCTGTTTCTATTATTAAAGGGAACAATAAAGAATTAAAAAGTGAAATTTTTGATGAAATTATTAAACTAAGAGCTAGAAAAATTAGTAATTTTGATTTGGATAGGAAACTATTAGCAGCATACACCGAATTAGATTCTGTTCTTTCAAATAATGAAGAATTAAAGAAAAGTGAAGAACTTATTAAAATTAAAAATAATATTGAAGAAATTGATGATAATTTAAGTAATTATCGCCAATACTACAACGATAATATAACTGAATATAATAGAACTATTAAAACAATACCTACTAATATTATTGCAAAAATACATAAGTACCAAGAAAAATTATTCTTTGATAGAAAAAATATGAATGACGATGATTATAATGATTTTAAACTATAAAAAAATAACTAATTAAAGTTATTTTTTTATTTTTATTCTAGATTTTGGTCTTGACACTAAAGTATTATCAGATAAAGAATAATTATATAAATCATTTTTTAATAAATTTAAATTATCTACGATACCTAGTTCTCGGCTTATAACATTATTATCGCTTTCTTGATACTCATTATTAAGTCTTTGTTCTAATTGCTTTTGAGAAGCTTCAATAGTTTTATTTTGCAAGTTTATAGACGTTATTAAAAAAGGAAATAAAACAAAATACATACTTGGCACTTTAGTTGCAATAAACCCTAAAATAATAGTGGGAAATAAAACTATAGTTTTTAACTTACCTACTTTCTCAGTAATTGCTCTACTAGTTAACCTAGTAGTCTTTAAATTAATATAAGCTATTTTAGTTTCTAAAAAAAGTGGTATTAACATTAAGTAATTTCCCATAAATATAGATGGAAATATTAATGATAATACAAATAACTTATCAGATATAGCATCTAATTTTCTTCCTAATTCCGATGTAGCATTTAATTTACGAGCGAAATATCCATCTACGGCATCACTACAAGCAGCATAGACATAAAACCCTAAAGATACAGGAAAATTTCCTAAAATAAACATTATACAAGCTAAAAAAGATGCTGATATTCGACTTATTGTTATCATATTTGGTATATTTTTTATAATTTTATTTTTCATAAATACCCCCTATTTTTTATAATTGATAATTTAAGCTACCCTATTTTTCTTTTTAATAACAGATTAAATCTTTTTAATAACTCTTTAGTATTTTTATTAAATAAATACATTAATAATGTTGTAATTGCAAATATTAATGCAAAAATAGTTCCTAATAACAATATGCATGTAAATAAATTTAATGATAAACTATATAAATAAAATTCAATTTTAAATCCAATTATAGCTACGAAAATAAAAATTAACAACGCTAAAATATATTTTTTTAACAATTCAAAATGTTTAATTTTTAAAATTTTATTAGATACAAGTTTAGTTTTTAAGAAAATATTTACTACAAAAGCAATTACAGTTGCCAGCAATATTCCATTAATTTTTAAAGGTATTACTAATATTATTGATAAAATTACATTTATAGAAGCACATATAAAAGTATGTTTTTTATTATCTTTAAAAAGTCCATCAGCATTTATTAAAGCAAGGAGTGGATAATAAATAATATTACTAAATAAAGTTAATGTAAACAAAATAATTGTAAAATATGACAAAATATAATTTTCTTTACCTATCCAAATATTTACAAAACTTCTAATTCCAAACATAAATGTAATAGAAAGAGAAAAAGCAATTATTATAAATAATACAAAAAATTCATTATAAAGAGATTTTATTCGATTATCTTCTTTTTTTGCAAAAACATTACCAAATGAATATACGGCACTCATTTCCACTCTTGAAGATATTTCATTTAAATATCTAAGAATGAAATTATATGAAGTATAAATACTTACCATAACTGGTCCAATAAATACTCCAAGTAAAACAGCATCAACATTATTTAAAACTACATATCCAATTTGAAGCCAAGCAAGGTCTTTTACCATTTTAGTCATTGAAGTATCTTTATCAGCTATTTCTTTTAACCAACCATATTTTTTTCTTACAACAACTCGAAGAATTATTTCTTCAATTATTTTTACAAATAAAATTAAAATAGCAATAGCTTCTAATGTACCAAATTTAATGGCTACTAAAATAATACTTATATCACATATTAGTTTAATTATATTAGTAGTAATAGAATATATATACTTTTCTTGAGCGGCGCTTAAAACAGACATATATGTTTGCCCTCTTCCAAAGTAAGCAATTAAGTATGATGATGAAATAATTATAAAACATAATAAGGCACTATTTCTATAACCATCTTTAAATCCATAAAATAAGTATAGAAATAACGATACCAAGATAATTAATCCCAATATAATAAAACCAATTATTTTAAATATTTTTCTACTTCCCGAATAAATTCTATTTATATCATGTTTATTTTTTTCCGCAAATGGTTTATATAATTTATAGATAACAGCTTCTCCAAAACCAGCCTGTGCTAAAAAAACATAAGTTATTATTTGATTAATTAATTGATAATAACCATTACCTACATCTCCGATATAATGAATTAATACATTTACTTTAATTAATCCAACTATACCAATAAATATGTATGGTAAAATATCACTTATTAAATTTAAAGCAATTTTTTTAGTTCGCATATTATCACCTAACTTCCCAATTAATTGGTTTAATATTATTGTCTATTAAAAATTTATTTGTTTTAGAAAAAGGTTTACTTCCAAAAAATCCGTATCTTGCAGAAAATGGAGACGGGTGCGCACTTTCTATAATAAGATGTTTTTTGTTAGTTATCATATTTTTCTTAGCCCTTGCAAAATTACCCCATAAAATAAATACAACGGGAGTATTTTTTTCATTTATTTTTTTAATTATAGCATCTGTAAACTTTTCCCAGCCAATATCTTTATGTGAGGCTGGCCTATCTTTTTCAACTGTTAAAACACTATTTAGAAGAAGAACTCCTTCTTTGGCCCAACATTCTAAAGTACCTACTGAAGGAATACTAATACCCAAATCATCATTTAATTCTTTATAAATATTTTTTAAAGATGGTGGTAATTTTACTCCTTCTGATACCGAAAAAGAAAGACCATTTGCCTCTTTATCGCCATGATAAGGGTCTTGTCCTAATATAACAACTTTCACGTTATCATAATCAGTTAGTTCAAGAGCTCTTAATATTTTATTTTTCGGAGGGAATATAATTTTTTCTCTATATACCTTATTAATATAGAGAATAAGTTTTTTAAAGTATTCTTTTTGATATTCACTTTCTAGTAATAAATCCCAATTATTACCAACTAATTTCATTTTACGAAACATTTCCTATTACATTATTTTTTAAATTTACAGAATCAAAATTAGGGCAATTAGAAGTAGTATAACTTAAATTAAAATTATCTTCATCTACTTCTAACATACATTCACTAATATTTACATTATTAATCGGATTTAATACTTTAAAATTACCATTATTATCTTTTTCGTTTACTTTTAAAAAACCTAAATTAGCTAACTTACCCACACTAAATTTATCACAAACAATTTTTCCTGTTTCATCTTTAAAAATATCTTCATTTTGAGAATTATAAGTACACTCAATGTAATAATTTTTAGAAGCTAAAACAATACTATCAACTAAAATATTATAACTAGCTTCTTTACTATTATTAATACTTCTTGATACCGAAAAAGTAACTATTGTCGCTAATATTGCTATTATTACAATTGTTACTAATAATTCTATTAGAGTAAATCCTCTTTTGTTTAAACTCATTTTATTACCTCACTTTATTTTCATTAAGTTTTCAGCAAAACTCTTTTTTTGTCTAACCGATAATTTATCAATAGATAAACCGTTCTTTAATTTTATAATTCCGTTTACATAATCTACTTGTGATACTTTATTTAAATTTACAATGCAAGATTTATGTGATAAAGCAAACTCATCTCCTAACTCTTCTAATATTTTTTTTAAATTTCCCATTATTTCATATTCCATCCCACTTTCAGTATAAATAATATTTTTTTTAGTTCCATTTATTTTTTCAATATATAATATATCATCTAGTTCCAATCGATATAAAATATGTCCATATTTAAAGGAAAATACTCTTTTTTTACCTACTATTTTGTAAGCTTGTTCAATGGTTTTTTCTAATCTTTTATCATAAGTATTATATTTAGAAATATAATCATATGCCATTAGTCTAGAATAAAATATATCGTTTTTACATTCTGGATGTAATGTTACAAAAATTATAATACAATCCCAATCTTTTTCTCTTATTTTAGCAGCTAATTCAATTCCTGATACTTCGGGTACTTCAATATCAAGAATATAAATTTTTTTGTTTATGCGATCATTCATATCTTCAATTAAATCATCACAATAATTTAAATATTTGCATATTTTATAATCAACATCATAATTACCTAAAGCCTTATGAGTAGCGGCTATTGCTCTTTCTAATGAAGCTTTATTATCTTCATATATAATTATTTTTAACATATCCTCAACTCCTTATCTATTATATCATTTTTTAAATAGAAAAAATAGACTAGATAAATACTTTAGTCTATTTTCTTCTCGTGTCTACCAAGATAATATCATCACCAAATTTAATTATTTGGTTCCATAATAGTTCGTATTCTTCTTTTGATGGAATTAGTTTCCTACCTTTTCTTTCTTCCAATGTAAAACTTCTTATTCTACCATCAGAATCTACAACTACATCTACGATTACACCTATTTTTTTACCGGAAGTAATATCTATTACTTCTTTTAACTGAAGTTCAGACAATTGCATAACATCACCTAATTAAATATATTAAATAATATTTAATTTATTATTCTTTTAATTTTAGCAATACTTCCTTTTTCTAGTCTTGAAATTTGTGCTTGAGATATTCCTAATTCTTCTGCTAATTCCATCTGAGTTTTTCCTATAATAAATCTATCATTTAATATTTGTTTTTCTCTTTCTTTCAAACTATTAAAAGCTCTATCTACAGCTAATTTATAATCTAAATCATAAGTATCTTTCTTATCAGATAATTGATCAAACAAGTATATTGTATCTCCCCCATCACTGTATATTGGTTCATACATACTAACAGGATCTCTAAGTGATTCTAATGCATTAGTAACATCAAATTCACTAACCCCTAATATTTTAGCAACCTCTTCATTTGATGGTTCTTTACCACTTGCATCCATTAATTCTTCCTTTAATTTAAGCGTTTTATATGCAATATCTTTTATACTTCTAGATATCCTAAGAGAAGAATTATCCCTTAAATATCTCTTAATTTCTCCAATTATCATAGGGCAAGCATAAGTAGATAATTTAACATCATATGATGTATCAAAATTATCAATTGCTTTAACTAATCCAAGGCATCCTACTTGAAACAAGTCATCCAAATTATCTACTTTATTATTAAACTTTTTTATAATACTTAAAACCAATTTCAAATTACCATTTATTAAATCTTCTCTTGCAAATGGATCTCCATTTTTCATTTTAATAAATAATTCTTTTGTTTCTTCACTACTTAATACTTTGATATTTGATGTATTCACGCCACTTATTTCAACCTTATGACGTGCCATATATTCTCCTTTCATTATATTATGTAGGAAAATTGTTGTTTTTAAACAAAAAAAAGAATTATTTCTAATTCTTTATTAACTAGGAATTTCATTACCTGCTTGAGCATTACTAAATGCATATGTAACTTTACCTGGTATATATTGTTTACCAGTTGTAGCTGCAACTAAGACAACATCCAATCCTTTTGCAGAATTATATCTTACTGCAGAACATGTATTTTGATTTACAGTTACAGGACCAGATGTTGGATTCAATTTTGCAGAAGTTGCAGTTGATTCACTACTTCCTCCTAAAACATAATCAACTTTAGTAATATCAAACAATTCTGCCAATCCATCAATTTCACCAATACATTTCCAAGTAGATGAACTTACCACTTCATTTTTAATTTGGCTTGGGATTGTCCAATTTCCAGGCAATAAAGCATCAGCTTGTTCTGTTGTATTCCACCATTCAACTAAACCTTTAGCCTTAGAATGAATAGTACTTACTTTACTACCATTCATTACATTAGTTATCTGAGGGAATACTAACATGATAATAATAGCTAAAATAACAATAACTGCTAATAATTCTATTAAAGTAAATCCTTTCTTATTTAATTTTCTCATTTATTCATCCTCCTCTTATAATAAAAATATACCATTATTTTTATTACTAGTCAACATTTTTCAAAATTATTTGTGATTAATAAAACAAAATGTCCGCT
>CALVSZ010000009.1 GCA_944359705.1 uncultured Bacilli bacterium
AACCTTTAGTTTGTGATGTGACACTTTTATTTAATAAAAGTTACTTATTTTTATGACAATATTGATTATTAACTACATAAATTAATTAATTATAATACACATTTAATTTCTAAATTTGATAAAAGATTAATTATATGCTATACTAACTTTCGGTGTTATATATGAAAGAAAATTATTATTTATTATTTGAAAATCAATTAAATAGAATAAAAGAAAAAGAAAAAGTCCCAACAATATTATTACATAGTTGCTGTGCTCCATGCAGTAGTCATGTAATTACATTTTTAAAAGATTACTTCGATATAACTATAATTTATTATAATCCAAATATATATCCATATGAAGAATATAAAAAAAGAAAAGATGAACAGATTAGATTGCTTAACGAAATAAAGTCTAAGAATAAATTAAATATAATTGATTGTGATTATGATAATAATATTTATGAAAAAACTATAAAAGGATTAGAAAAAGAAAAAGAAGGTGGAAGTAGGTGTTATAAATGTTTTTGGCTTCGATTAGATAAAACAGCACAAATAGCTAAAGAAAATAATTATGACTACTTTTCAACAACTTTAACAATAAGTCCCTATAAAAACTCTACTGTTATAAATGAAATTGGCAAAGAATTAGAAACTATTTATAATATTACATGGCTATACTCTGACTATAAGAAAAAAGATGGATATAAAAAATCCATCCAATTATCTAAAGAGTATAACTTATATCGTCAAAATTATTGTGGCTGTATATATTCAAAAAGGATTGATAATTAACCATATAATTTTACAATAGTCATTCCTACTATAACAGCTAAAGCTGCTGTTCCAATTATTCCAACTCCAGTAAGAAAGATAAGTGAAGCATATCCTGCTTTTTTTCTTTCTCTAATTTTAGGCCTGCTATTATTCACAGTATCTGGCATTCCCCCAAGGCTTTGTTTTATTACCTCTAATTCTTCACTTGATACTCTTCCAATAGTTTCTTCTTTTTCCTTTATTCTCTCTGCACCATTAGGATTAAATTCTGTATCAATGTGAATAGGCATAGGTTTATCAGAAACACTAAAGTTAAGCCCTAATTCATCTTTTAAATTAGTTTCTTTACTAGCATCAACTATTGGACCATGAGATTTTTCATCTCCCTTTAACCTTGCATAAAATTCTTTGCATCTATCAACAAACTCTTTTTTAGTTGTTGCAATATAACTTTTTCTAACATTAAAATGATAACTTATAGTTCTAGGTAATTCTTTTTTTTCTTTAACTACTATATTAGGCGCTAAAGAAATACTTTCTAGCTCAAATGAATCATCAAAAATATTTCCTATTAAAACATGACCTAAGAAGATATTTCTGGCTCCATTTAAACTAGATAAATCAGCACTTTCAACTCTACTATTTTTTATTGAAGATAAACTAATTTTTACATTACTGTTTCCCTTAATAATAACTTTACTCATATATGCCTCTATAAAGGTAATTTAATAACTTCCCTAACTACTTTATTAACTTTCATTTTTTCATTTTCATCTTCAATATCAACAATTATATCATTACCATTCATATCTTTTTTTAATAAGGATGCAAAAATATTTACATTTTCATGATCTCTATCAATTGAATATACTAAATAGTCTTTCCCATCTACTTCAATTACTGTAATTACTGTAGCTTCTCTTTCTACATTATTTTCATCAATAATTTTAAAATCACCCATTTAAAGCATCTCCTTTTATTTTATTTTTTAATATTTCTGTTAAAACTTCTCTTTCTTTATGATTAGTAATAGGTCTTATAGAATCATAACCATTATCATTTTTTACTAGATAAGAAACAATTAAACTATAATATCCTAGTTCACTATTATCAATAGAACATAGCACATACTCTTTATCATTATTGCCGACTTTAAATCTATAAAGTACTTCTGTATCTTTAAATTCACAATTTTCATTTAAGACAATAAATCTATTCATATATGCCTCCTATTATATTAAGTATAGCATAAATAAATATCATCTTCAATAAAATTAATTATTATCATTTAATTTTTTTACTTTCTTTAAACTATTTTCATTTAATCTCTTCTGTTCTAATAACCTTTTTTCCATAAAATTCATTTTATTAGCATTACTAATTAATGCTTTTTCAATATCTTCAATCTTATTTAATAATCTAGAATACTCTAAACTTTGGTTATTAATAATTTCGTTTTTAAAATCCTTTTTTATTTGTCTGACTTCAGCAAGAGATATTTCAACTAAATTTTTCATATCACTAATTGAATATATTCTTCCTTTTATCTGTTCTCCATAATCTCTTGCATTATAATAAACTTCTTTTACTTGTTCAATATGGGCTCTTTTATAAATCATATCTAACGTCTGCTTAGTAGCCATAGTACTTAACGCAATAGATGGAAAAATTCCCTTTAAGGGTGATAACATTAATAAAGCTATATATTTTAAATTATTAGAAAGCAATCCTTCATAACCAACTTTTATTGTTTTTATACGTTCATTAGCATCTATCTTACCCACGATAGAATCAAGATCACTTATTATTTTTAATTGATTATTAATGTATAAATTATATTTATCTACTTTCTCATCAATATTATACATAGACTCTTTTAACTCATACATTTTCTCTTCACTTATTCCAAGCTTATCACTTAACTTTTTAGTATCCTTATCAATGTTCTTTATTTCCAAATCAACAAATTCAATAAAATCGCTTACTTCAGTAAATAAATTTAATTTTTTATAATTTTTCTTTAATTTATTAAAGAAAAAACTATCTTCAGTAAGATACTTATAATCTTCAATTAATTCTACTAATGACATATTACCAAGTTCGATATAATCAATATCTAAATTTTTACTTTTTAAAATATTATATTCTTCTTTTATTTTATTAATTTTTTTTATTAAATCTCCAATTTTCTTTTTTACTTGTTCACATTCTTCTTTACTTTTAATTTCCTCTGCTTCTTTATTTAATATATAAGTATCACTTTCTAAAACTTCCAAACTATCAATTTGCCTTTGTAATTCACTTTTTATTTTTTCCAATATTAAATCTTCAAAATTATTAATATTTCTAAATGTATTACCTTCACCTTTTTTAGAAAAAGAGAAAAGGTAATTATTATCACTTTTATTTTCTATTTTCTCTTTACTAGAGTCAATTACTTTAGAAGAGAATACTAATTTATATTTTTTTTCTAAATCTTGAACTTTTTTTAAACTTTCTTTTTTTATTTTTCCTACAAAAATTCCTCTTGCTCGGTACTTTATCTTGTATTTTTTTTCTGTTTCTTTAAGTTTTTGTACGTTTTCAAAAAAATCATTATATTTATATTTTATGTCTTTTCCTTTCTTTTTAGTTTCAATATTATCATCTTTTTTTGTTTCTTTATTTTTTTTACTTAAAAATATTTTCAACATTCTATCTCTAAATTTACCTCTATGATTAGCAGTCATTGTAAATCACCACTAAATATAATACATTATATTTAAATAATTGTCAAAAACAACAGTTAAATTATTTCTTCTTATAACTATTAAATATATACCAAAGATACTCATAAAATTTAAAAGTAGCATTATTTAACAAAAAAAGACAAACAAGAAAATTTTCTTATTTATCTTTTTATACTAATCTAAGAATTCATCTTCTAACACTTCAGATGATTCATCATCCAAAAATTGTTTTTCTAAAGAATAACCAACATCCATGTATTCTTTTGCACCAGTTCCTGCTGGAATTAATTTACCCATAATTACATTTTCTTTTAATCCATGTAAATTATCTACTTTGCCTTTAACAGATGCTTCTGTTAATATTCTAGTAGTTTCTTGGAATGATGCAGATGATAAGAATGAATCAGTTTGTAATGATGCTTTAGTTATACCTAACAATATTGGTTGTCCAATAGCAGGTTTCTTACCTTGAATAATAACATCTCTATTTCCTTTAGTAAATTCATTAATGCTAACTGTTGTACTTGGAATAAATAATGTATCTCCGGCATCTACTATTCTTATTTGTGAAATCATTCTTCTTGCAATTAATTCAACGTGTTTATCATTAATATCAACACCTTGAGAACGGTATACTTTTTGAACTTCTTTTAAGATATATTGTTGAACAGTATTTGGATCTGTTACTGCAAGTAATTCTTTAGGGCTAACATTACCTTCGGTAAGTCTATCTCCTGCGCTTACTTTGTCACCTTTTTCAACACGTAATTTAGCTCCATATGACGTAATATGTTCTCTTACTTCATTGTCGTTTTTAATGTATACTTTCCACTTGCCTGAAGCATCTTCTATATTATAAACAACACCATCAATTTCTGATATAGTTGCTTTACCTTTTGGAGTTCTTGCTTCAAATAATTCTTCTACACGCGGAAGACCTTGTGTAATATCATCTCCAGCAACACCACCAGTATGGAATGTACGCATTGTAAGCTGAGTACCCGGTTCACCAATTGATTGAGCTCCCATTGTACCAACAGCTTCACCAATTTCAACAATATTTCCTGTCGCTAAGTTTCTACCATAGCACTTACGACATACACCATGATCTGTACGACAAGTTAGAGTCGTCCTTATTTCTACTTCTTCTATTCCTGCTTTAATAATTTTATCAGCAATATTTTCGGTAATATACTCATCTTTATCACAAATCATTTCTTTAGTATTAGGATCAATTACCTTTTTACTAGTATATCTTCCTAAAATTCTATCATAAAGTGGTTCAATAATACCATCTTTATCATCAACAAACGCTCTTACTAATACACCTTGAGTAGTTCCACAATCTTCTTCTCTAACAATTACATCTTGGGCAACATCTACTAAACGTCTAGTCATATATCCAGAATCGGCTGTTTTTAATGCTGTATCTGCACTACCCTTACGAGCACCATGAGTTGATAAGAAGAATTCAGAAACTGTAAGACCATCTCTAAATGATGAAATAATTGGAATTTCAACTGGTTCTCCACTTGGTTTAGACATTATACCACGCATACCTGCAAGTTGTACGAAGTTAGAAATAGAACCACGAGCCTTAGAATTCATCATTATAAATATTGGATTATCTTCCATAGTTTTTGCATAAACTTCTAGTTCTTTTTCTATTTCTTTCTTAGCCTTATTCCATATTTCAATTACTAAATCAAATCTTTCTTTATTAGTAATAAGACCTCTTTTGAATTGTTTGTTAATCTTCTTAACTTCTTCATTACTCTTAGCAATAATTGCATCTTTGTTTTTACTTGTTACAACATCAGAAGCAGCAATTGTAATACCTGCATAAGTTGAATACTTAAATCCTAAATCTTTTAATTTATCCAAGAATATTGAAGTTTCTGTAGTCTTATATTTTTTAAACATTTGAGCAATTAATTTTTCAAGTGTTCCTTTTGCAAATGGAGCTGGTCTAGGTATTTCTCTTAATTTTTCAAGTAAATTTTCTCCGTATGCAATAAAGTATTTATTAGGAGTTGCCCCTTCTATATTTTCATTTGTTGGTTCATTTACATAAGGGAAAGTATCTGGTAATATTTCATTAAATATGATTTTACCAACAGTAGTTACAAAATATTTATCTTTTTGACTATCTAAGAATAATTTATGCTTAAATGAATTAACAGGAACAATGATTCTAGTATGTAGGGTAATTTCTCTTCTGTTATATGCCATTAAAGCTTCATTAGTATCCTTAAATACTCTACCTTCTCCTTCTAATCCAACTTTTTCCATCGTTATATAATAATTACCTAAAATCATATCTTGTGAAGGGGTAACAATCGGATCACCATTTTTAGGGCTTAAAATATTATTAGCTCCTAGCATAAGTATTCTTGCTTCTGCTTTTGATTCTTCTGACAATGGTACGTGAACAGCCATCTGGTCTCCGTCAAAGTCAGCATTGAATGCAGTAGTAACAAGTGGATGTAATCTTATTGCTTTACCGGAAATTAATTTAGGTTCAAATGCTTGAATACCAAGTCTATGAAGTGTTGGAGCACGGTTTAACATAACTGGATATTCTTTAATAACATCTTCTACTACGTCCCAAACTTTAGGATCTTGATTTTCAATCATTTTTTTAGCAGATTTTATGTTATTAGCAAGTTCTCTACTTACTAAGCCATTTATAACATGTGGCTTAAACAATTCAAGAGCCATTTCTTTTGGAAGTCCACATTGATACATCTTTAAGTCTGGTCCTACTACTATAACTGAACGTCCAGAATAGTCAACACGTTTACCAAGTAAGTTTTGTCTAAAGCGACCTTGTTTACCTTTTAGCATGCTTGATAAAGATTTTAATGGACGATTGCCAGGACCAGTTACACTTCTTCCACGTCTACCATTATCAAAAAGGGCATCAACTGCTTCTTGAAGCATACGTTTTTCATTTTGAATAATAATAGAAGGTGCACCTAATTCCATTAATTTCTTTAAACGATTGTTACGATTAATTACTCTTCTATATAAATCATTTAAATCAGATGTAGCAAATCTACCACCATCAAGTTGAATCATAGGTCTAAGTTCTGGAGGTATAACTGGTAATGCTTCCAATATCATCCATTCTGGTTTATTTCCTGAAGTAGCAAATGAATTTAGTACGTCTAATCTTTTGACTAATCTTGTTCTCTTTTGCCCTGTTGCACCTTCCAATTCTTTTTCTACTTCTGCTAGTTCTTTATTAACATCTATTTTGGATAATAATTCTTTAATAGCTTGTGCTCCCATTCCTACTTTAAAACTATTACCATATTTTTCGTAATATACACGGTATTCTTTATCAGATAAAGTTTGTTTGGCAACAAGCGGTGTATTTCCTGGATCTATAACAACATAAGATACAAAGTATATTACTTCTTCTAGATCCCTAGGAGACATATCAAGGCATACTGCAATGTATGAAGGAACCCCTTTTACATACCAAATATGACTTACTGGAGTTGCAAGTTCAATATGTCCCATTCTCTCACGTCTTACTTTTGAACTTGTTACCTCAACTCCACATCGATCGCAGACAATATTTTTATACCTTAATCTTTTATACTTACCACAAGAGCACTCATAATCTCTAGTAGGCCCAAATATTTTTTCACAAAACAGTCCATCTCTTTCAGGTTTTAAAGTCCTATAATTAATAGTTTCTGGTTTAGAAACTTCGCCATATGACCATGAACGAATTTTTTCAGGAGATGCTATTCCTATTTTTAAAGCTTTAAAATTATTAGCCTCTAACATTAAAAGTCACCTCCTAAATCTTCTATATCTTCTAAATCGTCATCATCAGGTTCTATATCATCATCATAATCATCAAAATTTTCTTCAACTTCATCTACTTCTGATTCATTCATCATTTTATTAGACATTTTATTATCAATTTCTTCTGCAATTGGTATTTCTTCACCATTTTCTTCGTTTTCTAAATCCTTAAAATCTACAACTTCATTATCTTTATTTATTACAGATATATCAAGTCCTAAAGCTTGAAATTCTTTTATTAATACTCTAAATGATTCAGGAATACCCGGACTAGGTAGTGGTGTACCTTTAACAATCGATTCATATACCTTTACACGTCCTAAAACATCATCTGATTTATATGTAAGAATTTCTTGTAAAACATGCGATGCGCCATAAGCTTCTAATGCCCATACTTCCATTTCGCCAAATCTTTGACCACCAAATTGTGCTTTTCCTCCAAGTGGTTGTTGTGTTACTAATGAGTAAGGTCCTGTACTTCTAGCATGAATCTTATCATCTACCATGTGGTGAAGTTTAATCATATACATGACACCAACACTAATTCTATTATCAAACGGTTCTCCTGTACGTCCATCATATAATACGGTCTTACCATCAGGATCCATTCCCGCTTCCTCTAAAATTGCTGCAACATCGTCTTTCTTAGCACCATCTAATACCGGAGTTGCAATATGAACATTTAATTTTTTAGCTGCCATTCCCATATGTAACTCTAATATCTGTCCAATATTCATACGAGATGGAACACCTTGTGGATTTAGCATAATATCTACTGGAGTACCATCTGGTAAATATGGCATATCTTCTTGTGGTAAAATTAATGATATAACACCTTTATTACCATGACGTCCACTCATTTTATCTCCAACTTGAATCTTTCTTTTTTGGATAATATATACTCTAATTACTTTACTAACTCCACTAGGCAAGTCATCATTATCCTTCTTAGTATAAATTTTAACATCATGTACTATTCCATCTCCACCATGCGGAACAACTAATGATGAATTTCTAACTTCTCTTGTTTTTTCACCAAATATAGCATGTAATAATTTTTCCTCACTAGTTAAATCAGCCATACCTTTAGGAGTTACTTTACCTACTAGTATATCTCCTTCTTTAACTTCAGTACCAATTTTAATGATACCATTTTCATCAAGATTCTTTCTTGCTTCTTCGCCAACATTAGGAATATCTCTAGTAATTTCTTCAGGTCCTAATTTAGTATCACGACATTGTATTTCATAATCTTCAATATGAAGTGAAGTATAAACATCATCTTTAACTAATCTTTCATTCATAATAACAGCATCTTCAAAATTATAACCATTAAATGTCATAAATGCTACTACAACGTTTTTACCTAAAGCTAGTTCTCCCATATCAGTACTTGGTCCATCTGCAATTACTTGCCCTTTCCTAACAGTATCTCCTGCTCTTACTATTGGTCTATGATTAGCAGTTTCACCTTGGTTTAATCTTTCAAAAGTTGTAAGTTTATATACATCTTGTCCTTTAGCATTTTTTACTACAATTTTCTTTCCATCAGCATATTCTACAACACCATCTGCTTTAGCTACTACTACTGCTCCACTATCTTTAGCAGCAATGTATTCTACACCTGTACCAATATATGGAGCTTCTGTTGTAAGAAGTGGTAATGCTTGACGTTGCATGTTAGCACCCATAAGAGCACGTGTAGCATCATCGTGTTCCAAGAACGGAATTAAACTTGTTGTAATAGATACTACTTGTTGTGGTGATACGTCGATATAGTCGACTTGATCAGCAGGTATCATAACATTTTCACCACGATAACGTCCTGCTACTTCTTTATCAGTAATTTCTAATTCATCATTAACATTTACTGTTGCTTGAGAAATATAGTAATCATTTTCTTGATCTGCTGTTAAATAATCAACTTGATCTGTTAATTTCTTGTTTTCTACTTTACGATAAGGAGTTTGAATAAATCCATATTCATCTACTTTTGCATAACTAGCAAGTGATGTAATAAGTCCGATATTTTGTCCTTCTGGAGACTCAATTGGGCAAATTCTTCCATAGTGAGAAGCATTAACATCACGTACTTCCATACCAGCTCTATCTCTTGATAGTCCACCAGGTCCTAAAGCTGATAACCTTCTTTTATGAGTAAGTTCAGCAATTGGATTTACTTGGTCCATAAACTGTGATAATTGGCTACTACCAAAGAATTCTTTAATAACGGCAGTAACAGGTCTTATATTAATAAGAGTTTTAGGAGTAACAGTTTCAATATCTTGAGTAGTCATTCTTTCTCTAATTACTCTTTCCATTCTACTAATACCAACCTTAAATTGATTTTGTAAAAGTTCGCCGACTTGTCTTACTCTTCTGTTTCCTAAATGGTCTATTTCATCGTCATGTCCTATACCTTCTAATAAATTTAAATAATAAGATACAGATGCATATACATCAGAAATAGTTAATGTCTTAACATCTATGGTTTGGTCGTTACCGATAACTGTAACAACTTTTTTAGGATCAATATTAGAATATACATGTATAACTTGTACAACATTATGTGTATCCAATTCTTGATTAATAGTTACTTCGCATCTTCCATAACCATCGTTTAAATATTTTTCTAA
The DNA here is from genome assembly GCA_944359705.1 of uncultured Bacilli bacterium. Classification (GTDB taxonomy): domain Bacteria; phylum Bacillota_I; class Bacilli_A; order RF39; family UBA660; genus CALVVX01. The sequence continues at coordinate 9,946 of CALVSZ010000009.1, forward strand.
TTCAAGTAAAATATCTTTAGTAATTTTAGTTCCTGATTCAAACTTAACTTCACCATCTACAATAATATCTTCTGCCAAAACATTATTTATAAGGCGATCAGCAACATTAAGTCTTCTATTAAATTTATAACGTCCTACTTTAGCTAAATCATATCTAAAGTTATCAAAAAATCTAGTTATTAACTGATTCTTTGAACTATCTAGAGTAGTTGGCTCTCCAGGTCTTAATTTTTCATAAATTTCAATTAAAGCCTCGTCAGTATTCTTAGTTGAATCTTTTTCAATAGTATTTTTTAAATATTCATTATTGTCAAACATTTCAAGTATTTCTTCGTCAGAAGAAAGTCCAAATGCACGAAGTAAAGTTGTAATAGGAACTTTTCTAGTTCTATCAATTCTTACATAAATTACATCTTTGGCATCCATTTCATATTCTAACCATGTACCTCTTGTAGGAATAACCTTCGTAGAAAATACTGGTTTACCATTTTTATCAATTTCCTTTGAATAATATACACTAGGAGATCTAACTAATTGTGATACAATTACACGCTCTGCGCCATTTATAATAAATGTACCGCTTTCAGTCATAAGTGGCATATCTCCTAAAAATATTTCTTGCTCTTTAACTTCCCCTGTTTCATTGTTAAAAAGTCTAGTTTGAACTTTTAAAGGTGCAGAATAAGTAATTTGTCTATCCTTACACTCTTTAATAGAATACCTTGGAGTATCAAATTCATATTCACCAAATTCTAAAGATAAACTACCAGAAAAACTTTCAATTGGGAATAAATCTTCAAATACCTCTTTAATTCCATCAGTAACGAACCATTGATAAGAATCCTTTTGGATTTGTAATAAATTATCAAGTTCTAAAGAATTTTTGATCATAGAATAATTTCTTCTTTTTCTATAATCACCGCTTTGCTTTATTTTATAAGCCATTTTTTCACCCCAATACCAATATTAATTTTACTAGCACGACAAAAAAAGACGTGTTTCCAATATATAATACTATCATCAAACCCTCAAAAAGTCAACGAATTTCATTAAACATTTTTAAGTTTTTTGTCTTATTTATAGTTTATAATATTTACATGTCTATTTTTGTATTTTTATAAAGAACAAAATAAAAAAAGCAATACTTTTAAAGTATCACTTTCTAAACTATTTAAGTTCAACTGTTGCGCCAGCTTCTTCAAATTGTGCTTTAATTTTTTCAGCTTCTTCTTTGTCAATTCCTTCTTTAACGTTTCCACCGTTATCAGCAATGTCTTTAGCTTCTTTTAATCCTAATCCAGTTAAGTCTCTAACAATTTTGATAACTGCAATTTTATTAGGTCCTGCTGCTGCTAATACAACATTAACCTTAGAAGGTCCTTCTTCTACTGCTGCTGCTGGAGCTGCTGCTACAGCTACTGCAGATGGATCTACACCAAATTCCTCCTTCATTGCGTCAACTAATTCTTTGATTTCAAGAATTGACATTTCTTTTAAAGCACTAATAAAATCTTCTCTTGTTAATTTTGCCATTTTAAATTCCTCCTTTATTTAATATTAATTTTCTTCCTTTTCTTTAGCATATAAATCTAAACATATAGATAAGTCTCTTACTGTACCCATTAATCCACTTGCTAACATAGTAAGTAATCCTTCTCTAGATGGAATAGATGCATATTCTTTTAATTTGTCTTCTCCAGCAATTTTGCCTTCAACAATACCTACTTTTAATTGTAGAGCTTCATGTTTCTTTGCAAAATCACTTAATACCTTAACTGGAGCAAGTTCATCACTTGAAAATGAAATAGCACTTGGTCCTTCTAGGTATTCTTTAATATCATAATCGCTTCCATCAAGAGCTCTACTAATTAAAGTGTTTTTATATACTTTGTAGTCAGATCCTGTTTCTCTAAGAGCTCGTCTTAATTCAGTAACTTCAGAAACTGTAAGACCACGATAATCAAACAAAACTACTGATTTAGCTTTATCAAATTTTTCTTTGATTTCCGCAACTACTTGAGATTTTTGCTCTAATACTTTTGCGTTTGCCACTTTCCTACCTTCCTTTCTTAATGCCATAAATAAAAGTCCCTCAAACCTGAGGGACAAAAAGATTATCTTTTATTCCTCGGTAAGATTTTTAAACATATGTCCTTACTGTCTACGGCATAATTTTCCTTTGCAAAATATATTATATACTATTATCTATTATTTGTCAAAAGAATTTAAATCAACTTTAATTCCTGGACCCATAGTAGATGAAATAGATATATTTTTAACATAAGTTCCTTTTACTGTAGAAGGTTTTACTTTCATAATAGCTTCTACAAAAACTTTTAAGTTTTCTACTAATTTATCATCATCAAAACTAACTTTACCAACAATACCATGAACATTTCCAAAACTATCAGTACGGTAATTTACTTTACCTTTCTTAGTTTCTTCTACAGCTTTTGCTACATCATTTGTAACTGTTCCAGTCTTAGGGTTAGGCATCAATCCTTTAGGTCCTAATAACTTACCAATTTTACCAAGCATAGGCATCATATCAGGTGTTGCAATGATTACATCAAAATCAAACCAATTTTCTTTTTCTATTTTCGTAATCATATCAACGTCTCCAACATAATCTGCTCCAAGTTCACGAGCAGCTTTGGCACCTTCTCCTTTAGTTAAAACTAAAATTTTCTTAGTTTTTCCTGTTCCATATGGAAGCACTACGGCTCCTCTTAATTGTTGGTCAACTTTTTTTACATCTAAATTTAAATTCATTGCAACTTCTACAGTAGCATCAAATTTTGAATTAGATGTTTCTTTTACTAACTTTACAGCTTCTTCAACTGAATAAAGTTTATTCTTTTCAATTTTCTCTAAGTTAGCTACGTGTCTTTTACTTTTCTTCATAACTTTCCTCCTTATGTGGTTATGCGGACTATTTTATCCTTCCACATAGGTATTTACCTATATGATTAATAATATTTATTATTCTTCTATTTTAATACCCATATTACGTGCAGTACCTTCGATTATTTTCATTGCTTCTTCTACAGTATATGCATTTAAATCAGGCATTTTTGTTTCTGCTATTTCTCTTAACTTATCTTTAGAAATTGTAGCAACAGTTTCTCCTTTTGAAGCACCTTTTTTAATTCCCAAAGCTTTCATTAATAAAAATGCTGCTGGTGGAGTTTTCAATACCATATCAAAACTTCTATCATCATAAATAGTAATTTCTACTGGTAATACATCTCCCATTTTATCTCTAGTTGCATCATTAAATTTTGTACAAAAATCTTGTAGATTAATTCCGGCTGGTCCAAGTACAGTTCCTACTGGTGGAGCTGGTGTAGCTTTTCCTGCTGGAATTTGCAATTTAATTTTCTTAGTAATTTCTTTTGCCACGAAAAACACCTCCTATAAATTTTCGTTTTCGCGAGTGGTTCTATTAGCTTGTGTCCGCGCCTCCCACTTATATTTTAAAGGCTATATACGCCTCGCGTCATTAATAATATCATACTTTTATGTATTTTTCAATTATTTTTATTTACTTTATGTAAAAATGTGTATTACATACCCTCTACTTGTGCAATATCGACTTCCACAGAAGTTTCTTGTCCAAATAAATCTACTAAAACATTTAATTTTTGCTCTTTCATATTAACATCAGCTATTTTTCCAATCATATCTTTAAATGGTCCATCCATAATTTTGACTTTATTTCCTACTTTAATATCTTTGCTAATATCAATTCTACTCATTCCCATTGCACCAAGGACACGATCTACTTCTTGTGGAAGTAACGGAATAGGTTTTGCCCCTTTTCCTGATGATCCAATAAACCCAGTTACACCTTGCGTGTTTCTAACAATAAACCACGCTTCATCTGACATAATCATTTCAACAAGTACATAACCTGGAAACATTTTTTTTACTTTTTCTTTCTTTACTCCATCTTTATATTCAATCTCTTTTTGTTCGGGAACTACTACTCTAAATATATTAGCACCTAAATCCATTGAATTAATACGATTTTCTAATTTTTCTTTTACTTTATATTCGTGACCACTTATTGTGTTAACTACATACCATTCTTTCTTCATTATGCTGCACTCCTTATTAAAGCTACTGCTAAATCAATTAAATAAAAGAAAATACCAAAAAATAACATAAAACTAAATGTAGCTACTGAATACTTAACTAAATCTTTTCCATTAGTCCATCTAATCTTTTCAAATTCTTTTTTTACACCTTTAAAGTATGATTTAATACTTTTAAACACTTTCTTCATAATACACATCCTTTTTTCTAAAATAAAAACACTTTACGTGTTCACTAATAATCTATCATAAATAAAAAGCAAAGTCAATAATTTACACTTATTTTATATACTTTTCTAATAAAAATATTTAATAATATTATATATCTAATTATCAACTTGCTTTTTGTTATATTAATTTATATATGATACTAATTTTTTAGTAATTACTAATTTTGGTAGTGTATCAACATTTATTTCATCATATAAATCATTGTTTTTATCAAATAATTTTATATTAAATTTTTTAAATATATCAACTTCGTATATACATTCTTTTTGATCATAATCACAAATGTAATCATCATCGTCTATTTCATCAATATTAAAATTATATTTTACTTCATCTATATAAATATCAGAATCACTATCATCTATATTAAATTGAACATTTAAAGTATTTGAAACTAACTCTCCATTATTATTATATAGTTTTATATCATTTCCTAATTCTAAAGTTATTTTACTAGAACTTACTCTTTGACTATTAATACTTTCAATAATGTTATTTGTTAAATTATTAAATAAATCTACTACATCTGATGAATCTGCTATATAATAACATTTTTCATTATTGTTAGTCCCACAATTATTAGAAGCATAATCAGATAAGCATGTAGTAGCAGGAGAATATCCGATTGATATAAATTTTTCCACATTATTTATTATATCATTAGCTATATTATCTCTTTTAAATGAAGATATACAACTAGTACCATTATTATTATTTCCAGCATCTGATAACATAACTACATATGTATATTTATTTCCCTTATTTTTTATTTCATACATATCTCTTGCTTTAACAAAAGCTTCATAATAATTATTATCTGCCCCATTTATATATCTAACTGAAGATACATAACCTTTTAACCCTATTTTATTATTATTATCTAACCATATATTATTAAATACACTATAGTTATCAGCATTATCACCAAAATCTATAAATCCAATATATGACTTATCAATATTATAAATACTATCTATCATATTATTTATTGCTTTTAAAGCATCTTTACCTCTATCATTATTAAGCATACTTCCAGATTTATCTAGCATAATTAATACATACACAGGGTAAGTATTATTAATTTCAATTACTTTTTTATCTGCTGTAAACTTTAAACTTAATTCGTATTTACCACCATCTATTTTAGTAATTGTAGGAATTATTTTTATCTCATCCGTTCCTGTTTCTCCCATTGATATTTCAATATTTGTATTACTAAACTCATCTTCTACATTCCAATAATTACAATCATTATCATAATTGAAATTTTCAATTAATTCATAAGAATTAACACCATTTTCTTCTTTTATCTTTACTGCGCCGTGGTCTAAATACTTATTTATAAATTCATCTTTTATACTATATAACCCAGAATCTATTAGATTTTTAATACTAATACAGCTATATGTTATATTATCTTTTTTATATTCTTTCCAATTTTCTATATGTGAATATTCATTATAATAGATATCTACCGCATTAAATAAATTATCATAATTAATATTATCTACTTCATCTTTTACCACATCTTTTCTAACAAATAGATTGCTTATTATTATTAATAACAAAATGCTTATTATTAATACTGCCGATAAAACTTCTACCAAAGTAAAACCCTTTAATTTATTCATTTTACATCACCTATTATGAATAAATTATAATATAAATTGTAAGTTAAATCAATTATAATTACTTAACAAAATAATATATACCAAGAATTATTAAAAGAGTGCCCCCTAGCATTGTCGAATATTTTCCATATTTTAAATTTAATTTATTACCAAGAATAAGCCCTAAATATGTAAATGTGGCACTTACTAATGCAAAAATACTTACTACTTCTAAATAATTATTATTTATCATATTAAGACCTATTCCGGTTGTAAAGCTGTCAATACTAACGGAGAAACCAAATAAAAGAAAACCTACCAAAGAAATTAATATTTTTTCTTCTTTCTCCTTAATGCTAGATACTATCATTTCTAATCCAATTAATGAAAATATTAAGCATACCAAAATACTTATATCTATTATTATATATTTTAAAATGGCACTACCTATATTTAATCCAATTAAAGGCATAAAAAAGTGATAAATTCCTACGATTACTGATAATAATATTTTATCCTTTTTAGTCATTTGTTGCATCCCATAAGCAAGCGACAAAGAAAAAGCATCCATTGATAAACTAACTGCAATTAAGAAAGTAGTAAAAAAAGCACCCATACATATTCACCCTAGTAAATATTATTATGAATACTTTTAATTAATGCTAAAATATTTTATTTATAAGTTCTAATACTCCTAGTTTATATTCTACTTCTGTAGTTTCTTCTGTTTCTAATAAACATAATGATGGAAATAATACACACCAGAAATTATCTCCTTTTGCTTCTCCTATTTCTACTACTAACGATTCATAATATCCTTCTTTATAAGTAATACCTTTATATTCTTTTTCTGGGAAATAATTATTACCATATTTAACTTTAAAGTTCATATTGTAACTATTATCGTTAAATATGCTTGTAATATCTTCTTCTATTTTAGGAACATTATTATTTATTATTGTTCTTGCTTCATCTATATCATCTACATTAGCAAAATTTTTATATAAATTTTTTTCTAAATATTCTTTTACTTTTCCCTTCATTTCTTGGTCTAATAAATTATTACTATTAGGAATAACTCTAAGTCTTATTGCTGTATTAGGTATTACTATTTCTTCTGCTTTTACATTATTATATACTACATATATAGTTACTATTGTTAATATTATTAATATTAGTTTTCTCACACTAATCACCCTTTCAATATCATATTGAGGGTAATATTCTTTTTTTATACACAAATAATAAAATTTATATTATAATAAACAAAAAAACGAGTAAATTTCAAATACTCGATTTTAAAGAGGCCATAATCGAATTATAGTAATTCAATGCTCTATAGACAAAACCAATACAACGATATGTAAAGAGAAAATCCTTTTTAAAATCCATTAAAGAATAATTTTAACAAAACATGTATAGCATTTTTAAATTCAAAACTTCGTGATAAAACTTAAAAGAAATCCTATCACAACTTTCGTTGTAAATTCATTTCAACAAAAATATGTTATTAGACAAGTCGATAAAACAATTTATTATTTGTTATTAGCACTATCAATAACATAACTTAATGTTAAAAGTAATTTACCATTTGCATCTTGCAAAGATTTAATATATGCAAAAATGGCTTCATAATAGTCATCAATAGTAACGTTATCCGTTTGAACATCAACCATCTCCCTATTTAATACTATTTCAGTTTGAACACCAAATTTATGGCATAAATCATTCACCATTGCAATATTTTCTTTCAAAATTTCAATTATTTCTTTTGGTTTTTCTTCTGTTGGAAGTTCTACAAAACTAGATATCAATTTATTTAATTCGTTGTCGTTCATTATCTACTCATTCCTTTATTTGCTTCTTCTAACATTTTTTTAAAGTTTGCTTGACCAGTTAATTTTAAATATGCTTTCCCTAAAAAACTTGCTTTATCATAATCCCTTTTTGCCAATTGATATTTTCTTAGCGCCTCAGAACTTCCTACACTTTTTTCCATTGATTTTACTGCTGTTTTATGATATTCCGCTTCTCTTCTTTGATATTGTCTATTTGTTGCTTGTCTCTCATAATTAGATAATCCATTTACACCATCTTTACCTTTTGGCATTTCTCCATATTGATTATTCATTTTATTTCCACCTTTCTATATCCATTTTATCATATAAATATCTAATTTTAACAAAATTATTGTAAAATTTATAAACTCATGCATTTTTTTATTTCAAAATGTAAATATTATGCCATTGCATTCTAAATACATAAACATATAAAAAGAGAATATTTCTATTCTACTTTCTTTTTATAAATACAAATCTATCTTTATCTGAATAATCTTTTTCTATCCATACATCTATATTATTTAAATATTTTTGTGCTAACTCTTTTATACTATTTCCTTGTGTATACCCTATTTCAAAAGCAATTAAGAATTTATCATTCAAATAATCTTTACACTCTTTTAATATTTTATCATAAAAATATAAACCATTATCACTTGCATATAAAGCAGTATGTGGTTCATTATTTTTAACAATATCCATTATTTCTTCATCATAAGCAATATATGGTGGATTACTAATTATTACATCATATTTTTTATTAACATTACTAAATATATCACTTTTAAAAATATTTATATCCACAGAATTGTGGATACAGTTATCTTTAGCAACTTTTATTGCACCATCTGATATATCAACAGCATCTACTTTTGAACTAATATTTTTTGCAATTGTTATAGCAATACATCCAGAACCTGTTCCAATATCTAAAACACTTACTTGATTGTTAAATATTTTTTTAATATATTTAATTGTCTTTTCTACTAGTAATTCAGTTTCAAATCTAGGAATTAGCACGTCCTTATTTACATATATAATATTTCCGTAAAAGTCAACATTGCCAATTATATATTGGACTGGCTCTCCGTTTATAAGTTTATCCACATAGCTGTTTAAAACTTCTATCCCTAAATTATTGTTTTCCACATACTTGTGGATATATTCAAAATCTGAAAGTGGAATATTACTATCTTCTACCTTTTTTTTAATTTTCAAGATTTTCTTCAAGTTTTCTTCTTTGGTCTTCATTGATAAGTTCATTAATAACAACTCCAAGTTCTCCATCCATAATACGGTCTAAATTCATTGAAGTAAATCCAATACGATGATCTGTTAATCTATTTTGTGGATAGTTATATGTTCTTATTTTCTCACTTCTATCCCCTGTTCCTATTTTACTTTTTCTCTCTGCATGGTTAGCTTCCTCTTGTTCACGAAGTTTTAAATCATATAGTCTTGTTTTTAATATTTTAAATGCTTTTTCTTTATTTTTAATTTGGCTTCTTTCTGTTTGGGAATATACAACAATACCAGTAGGTATATGGGTTAGTCTAACCGCACTATCTGTTGTATTTACTCCTTGACCACCACAACCACTACTTCTAGTTATATCTATTCTTACTTCACTTTCATCTAGTTCATAGTCAAATTCTTCTGCTTCAGGCATTACTAATACAGTTGCTGTTGAAGTATGTACTCTACCTTGTGATTCAGTTGCAGGAACTCTTTGTACTCTATGAGCCCCACTTTCATATTTTAATTTAGAATAAGCTCCTTCTCCTTTAACCATAAATTCTATTTGTGAATAACCACCTGCAGTTCCTTCTTCAGCATTAAGTACTTCTATTTTCCATCCTAAGCTATTTGCATACTTTTCGTACATATCAAATAAATCGCCTGCAAAAATATTAGCTTCGTCTCCTCCAGCAGCTCCTCTAATTTCTACAATAACATTTTTCTCATCATTAGGGTCATGTGGTAATAATAATACTTCTAAGTTTTTTTCAATTTCCTTTTTTCTGTCTTCCAAACTAGTTAATTCTTCTTTGGCAAATTCAGCCATATCTTTATCTTTTAGCATATCTTTAGCAGCCTCTATATCTTCAAGAACTTGTTTGTATTCTTCATATATATTTACTGTTTTCTCTAATCTTGTTTGCTCTTTAGATAATTCTGTCATTTTTTTTATATTTGATATAATTTCTGGGTTACTAAGTTCTTCTTTTATTTCATTATATCTTTTTAATATTGCTTCTAATCTATTAATCATATTATCAGCCCTTTCCCTAAGTATTATAGCATAATTAAATGTTTATTAGCAACTAAACAATATAATAATTAATATATAAATAAGTTAATTAATACAATTTATTTACTATTAATTTATAAATTTGATAAACAAATGGTATAAAATTATTGTGTATTAAACAAAGTTCTGTCGTTAATTTAACTATATCTTCTAATAATACTGCATTTTTAAGTTTAGATAAAAGAATCTGTGATTTTTCTAAGTCTTCTAAATTTGCTGAATCTATCCAACACAAATTAATACATTCTTTTTTAGCATATTCATTTTTTTCTTTTTCATTTAGTAAAATGCCATTAACTGTAAAATGTATTTTTTCACATTCCAATAAATCCAAGGAAGTAAATTCTCTACTTGATATACTACATTTCATTCTAAAGTCTTCACACCATATTTGATAAATTAAACCTGAAATAACAAAAGCATTTTCCCTATTAATGTAATCTAGTAACGATAAAATTAAAGGATTAAAATTAACTTTTTTATCACTAATTAAAAGTTCAAATAAAGAAATTGTCTCTTCTTCAAAATCTTCCTTATTATTAATAATTTCGTTACAAGACTTTATTAACAACTCTTTTTCTTTAGAACTACTTTCATATATCTCATTATAATGATATTTAAATAATATCATTAAAAGAAGTATTATTGTTTTATTATAATCTATATAATAAAATTCACCATTATCATATTGTTCTTCATTTCTTCTAAATATAATTTCATTAATTAATTTCGATATAGATTCAACTGTATTATATTTTTTAGGATACTTGTAAGTAAGCAAAAGTAATATATCTAACTTTCCATTATTGATAGCATTAATTAATTTATTTTCCAATTTAAATTCCTCCTTACCAACAATTTGTTTTATTATATACCAAAATAAATAAAAAGCCTATAAAGTAATCTTATTTATACTTCTTATAGGCCTTTTTTTATTAACAAATTATATATTAAAGAAATTATCTATACCAATAACACCATCATAATAATTATTCATAATTTCAATACATAGTTTTATTTTTTCTTTATCGATAACATTTTCATTATTATATTTATTTAATATTTGACTAAATAAATTATCATAAAAAAATGTTAAAGATCCATATTTAGAATGCACTAAGACATTTACTAATTCTTTTACTTTTTCTTTTATATCTTCTTCTAAATTTGAAATTAAATAATCATTTATGTTGACATTATTTCCGTCTATTTCTATTTCATTATTTAGAATAGAAGACAGTTTCTTTTGAATTGGTAATTCATCATTTTTAATATCGTCCATTAAATATTTTTCATATTGTAATGTTTTTTCAACTGTATATTTAGAAATATCTTTTTGTTTATTTATAGTATCTTTTGGTATTAAAGCTCCTTTAACAAAGTCTTTTTCTTCTGTTTTATTAAATTCAATTACACTTAAATTCTTTGAATCAATTAGCATCCAATAACTTGGTTTAATTTGTTCATTAATATCCCATACATTATCACTTGTTTTTGTAAACATAACTCCTATATATAACTTATTATTATCTACTCTCAACATTGGATATAGTGGTGCATAACTTTCTAAACCATGCTTTGTCTTTTCTTCATTTGCAATATTTAAATATTTATCCAAATTTAAATTAGTCATTGTATCTCTCCTTTATCTTTTTTCTAGCATTATATAAATAATATTTTATATTTGACTGGCTAGAATTTATTTTATCACTTATTTCTTTTATTGAAAGATCATTACAGTAATACATTTTGAATACTATTATTTCCTTTTCTGTTAAATTAAAGTTTTTAATATCATCTATTATTTCTCTATAAATTACTTTGTCTAACATATCCTCTTGATAACCAATATCACAAATTGTATCTACCACAACATTATTTTTTGCTTTAATATATTTTTTTGCTTTAGTGCACCAACAATTGTAAGCAATTTTCCATATTAAATTATCTAACTTATCAATCCCAATATTTTTACCCAAATATTCAAATATAGATACAAAAATAGTATTAGTTAAATCTTCGGCATCTTCTTTATTTCTTGTTTTCTTAATTGCCCAATAATATATTTTATAATAGTATTCATCATATATTTTGTCCATTGTTATCACCTTTCAATTATATAGTATAAATTATTAGGATTTGGTTAGTTAATTTTGTACAATTATATTGTAACATAAATTTAAATATAATATAATTAATTTTTATATTATCTTGACACTCAACAAACAAATGTATTATTATTTAAATGGTGATGGTAATGAAAGAAAGAATAATAATGCATATTGATGTTAATAACGCTTTTCTTTCGTGGACCGCTACTGAAATGGTAAAAAATGGGTGTAAGAAAGATATTAGAAATAGATATGCTGTTATCGGAGGAGATGCTTCTAAAAGAAAAGGAATTGTTCTTGCTAAGAGTAATCCTTGTAAAAGTAAAGGTGTTATAACAGGAGAAACTTTATATAATGCAAGACGTAAATGCCCTTATCTTGAAGTATATGCACCAGACTTTAAAATATATCGTAAATATTCTGACGCTATGTTTAACTATTTATCTACTTATACTAATGTTATTGAAAGATATTCAATTGATGAGTGTTTTGTGGATTTTAGTGATTTGAAAACGTTATTCGGAGACCCTATTGAATGTGCATATAAAATAAAAGAAGATATAAAAAATAAATTAGGTTTTACTGTAAATGTTGGAATTGGCAATAATAAACTATGTGCTAAAATGGCATCTGACTTTTCAAAACCAGATAAAGTACATACCCTATTTAATAATGAAATAGAATCAAAAATGTGGCCACTTGATGTATCTGACTTATTTATGATTGGTAAAAGATCTTCCGTTAAACTAAAAGAACTTCATATTAATACTATTTATGATTTAGCCCATACTGATAAAAAATTACTAGAAAGAATATTTAAGAAAATGGGAACAATGATGTGGGAGTATGCTAATGGAATTGATAATTCAGAAGTAGATTACATATATGAAAATCCTAAAAGTATATCTTCTTCTTCTGTTTTACCATATAATTATACTGATATAAACGAAATACTTAAGGTTATCAAAGAACTTACTATCGATACAGGGCATCGCCTTAGGAAAAGTAAAATGTATGCAAATACGGTTACTGTTTGGGTAAAATATAGTAATTTTGAAAAAGTTAGTAAACAACAAAAATTAGAAAATTCTATTAGTAGTGATGAAGATATTTATAAGATAGCTACCCTACTTTTTAATAGTATATGGACAGAAGAGTCAATAAGAGGTCTTTGTGTAGGAGTGGCAGACTTATCTACCACAAAAAAAGTTCAACTATCAATATTTAGTAAAAACAATGATGAAAATGAAGATAAATTACAAGAAGCTATAGATAGTATTCGTGAAAAATATGGAAGTAATTTAATTACTTATGCCAATATTAAAGATAAAAATATAAATAGAGATAATAACTTAAGAAAACATTAAAAAATATGATATAATTTTAAAGAAAGATAATTATATCTTTTTTAGTTAGGAGAAATAATAATGAACAGTGAAATAATCAACGAGATTGCAAACAATTTAAATATTAAAGATAATCAAGTAGAAAGTGTTTTAAAATTACTTGAAGACGGAAATACTATTCCCTTTATAGCTAGATATCGTAAAGAAGCAACAGGTAATTTAGATGAAGAAGTAATTAGAAACATTAATGAAGTATATGAGTATCAAGTCTCTTTACTTAAAAGAAAAGAAGGTGTAATAAGACTTATTGATGAAAAAGGTATGCTAACAGATGAAATAAGAGACAATATTATGAAATGTACTAAGTTAGTAGAAGTAGAAGATATTTATAGACCGTATAAAGAAAAAAAGAAAACAAAAGCAACTGAAGCTATAAAAAATGGATTAGAGCCACTTGCTAAAATTATAATGAGTTTTCCAAACAATATTAATGTTGAAGAAAAGGCTAAAGAATATATAAACGAGAATGTTAAAAGTATAGAAGATGCTATAATGGGAGCCCAATATATTATTGCAGAATGGATTAGTGATAATGCTAGTTATCGTAAATGGCTTAGAAATAATATGCATAATCATGGAAGTATTGTAACTAAGATTAAGAAGAATGCTATAGATGAGACTAAGGTATACGAAATGTACTATGATTACAATGAAAAAATTAAATATATAAAACCACACAGAATACTTGCAATTAATCGTGGGGAGAAAGAAAATATCATATCTGTAGGAATAGAAGTTGACACTGATTATATTCTTAATTACTTAAATAGTAAAATTATAAAGAATAGTAATTCTCCAGTATCTAAAATAGTAGAAGATGCCATTAAAGATAGTTATAAAAGATTAATATTTCCTAGTGTAGAACGTGAAGTTAGAGCAGAACTTAAAGAAGTAGCGGAAGAACAAGCTATTAATATTTTTGGTAAGAATTTAGAAAAACTTCTACTAACTCCACCAATGAAAGAAAAAACAGTCTTAGGGTTAGACCCGGCATATAGAACAGGATGTAAATTAGCAGTTATAAGTGGTACTTCTAAAGTATTAGAAATATGTGTTATTTATCCTCATGAGCCAAAGAACCAGTGGAATGAAGCAAAAAATAAAATAGAAGAATTAATAAAGAAATATGATATAGATATTATTGCTATTGGTAATGGTACTGCTTCTAGAGAAAGCGAAAAATTAATAGCAGAAACTATTAATGAGTATAAAGATAAAAAAGTTGAATATATTATTGTAAGTGAAGCCGGTGCTAGTGTATATTCAGCATCTAAACTTGCTATATCAGAGTTTCCTGATTTACACGTTGAAGAAAGAAGCGCTATTAGTATTGCTAGAAGATTACAAGATCCATTAAGTGAACTTGTTAAAATCGATTCTAAAAGTATTGGTGTAGGACAATATCAACACGATGTAAATGAAAAGAAACTAGATGAAACATTAGACTTTGTAGTATCCAAAGCCGTAAATAATGTTGGAGTTAATATTAATACTGCTAGTCCTTCTATTTTAAAATATATTTCTGGTCTTACTAAGAGTGCCATTGATAAAATTATTAATTATAGAGAAAATATTGGAAAGTTTACTTCAAGGGATGAACTTAAAAAAGCTAAAGTATTAGGACCTAAAGCATATGAACAATCAATTGGATTTATGAGAATAATTGATGGAGATAATGTGTTAGATACTACTTCTATTCACCCAGAAAGTTATGATATTACATTAAAATTATTAAAAGATATTGAACTTAGTACCAAAGATATTGGTAGTGATAAATTAATACAAGAATTAGATAAAATTAATATCAAAAAATATAGTAAAGATAATAATGTTGACATTTATACATTAGAAGATATTATTAAATGTTTAAAACAACCTAATAGAGACTTTAGAGATGATCAACCTAAACCTTTATTAAAAAGTGATATATTAAAATTAGAGAACTTAAAAGTTGGTATGCAACTTGAAGGCACTGTTAGAAATGTAGTTGACTTTGGAGTATTTATTGATATTGGAATTAAAAATGATGGACTTGTACATATATCTAAACTAACAGATAAATATATTAAACATCCATTAGAAGTGGTTAATGTTGGTGATATTGTTACTTGTTATGTCGATGAAATATTCCCTGAAAAAGGTAAAGTAGCATTAACTTTAATAAATCCTAATAAAAATTTATAAAAGAAATTTTCAAAAATGGGTTGACAGATAGGTAAATTTATAATACAATTAATTTGCCTATCGATTTTGCGGGTGTAGTTTAATGGTAGAACTTCAGCCTTCCAAGCTGACCACGTGGGTTCGATTCCCATCACCCGCTCCATAAGATAAAATCGTCGCACTAAAGCGATGTTAATGATTAAATCAATCTGAAAAGATTGATTTTTTTG